>NZ_JYDF01000027.1:0-18418 GCF_003263525.1 Rahnella sp. NRRL B-41462
CGCAGGGGGAGGAGCAAAGCAAGCCACCTCACCGGCTCAGACGCAGAGACTAGAGCTCCAGAGCAATTAACTCTTCCACCGTCTGCCTGCGACGAATCAGTCTTGGCACGCCATTCTCAAACAATACTTCCGGCAGCAGAGGTCGGGTGTTGTAGTTTGATGACATCGATGCGCCATAGGCACCTGTATCGTGGAACACCAGATAATCGCCGATGTGTACCGGCGGCAGCGGGAAGGTTTCCACTCCGCCGCCTGCCTGCTGGGTAAACACGTCGCCGGATTCACACAGCGGACCGGCGATCACGGAATCCGTCAGCGGTTGTCCGCTCACATCGCGGCCATCGGCCGGTAACAGTGAAATATGATGATAGCTGCCGTACATCGCCGGGCGCATCAGGTCATTAAAGCCTGCGTCGCACAGCACGAAATGACGGCTGCCCATGTTTTTCACCGCACGGATTTGCGCCACCAGCACGCCGGATTCCGCCACCAGGAAACGCCCCGGTTCGATCTCCAGTTTAATCTCATGCCCGAGATGCGCGGCAATCTGCTCGCGCGCACGATTCCACAGACCAAAATAGTGGCCGGTATCAATGGATTCTTCTTCAAAATGATAGGGGATCGACAGGCCGCCACCGGCGGAGATCGCTTCAATATCGTGTCCGGTTTCAATCACCTGACGCACCATCGCATCGCAAACCTGCTCAAGGTGACCATAATCCACGCCGGAACCGATATGCATATGAATGCCCACCAGTTTCAGGCCGTAATGGGCAATCTCTGTCAGCGCCTGCGGTAAATCGGCATACCAGATCCCGTGTTTGCTGTTTTCCCCGCCAGTGTTGGTTTTCTGACTGTGACCGTGGCCAAAACCCGGGTTCACGCGCAGCCACACCGGATGCCCGGCTTTATGCTGACCAATCTGACTGAGCATGTCGATAGAACCGGCGTTCACCGGAATATCCAGCGCTGTCACGCGCTCCAGCGTCGGTTGATCCAGTACGTCAGCAGTAAACACAATCTCACTGTCTGTGCCGCCCGGAATAAAACCGGCCACCAGCGCACGCTCAATTTCACCCAGAGAAACGGAATCGACCTTCACGCCCTGCTCGCGCATCAGACGCAGGATATGAATATTAGAACAGGCTTTCTGCGCAAAACGGATCACGTCAAACTGGCGCAACTGCGCGATGCGCTGTTTGATAATCTCAGCGTCATACGCCCACACAGGGCAGCCAAATTGTTGCGGCAGAGCCAGTAAATTCGCGGCATTAAGCGCGGTAGACATATCGTTCAGAGCGCGTGGCATAAGATTTTCCGTCAGTTGAAGTCCGTCATATTTCCCTCAGTATGCCGCGTGGCAGACCGGCGATAAAATATCTATTTCAGGCAAGTCTATTCATTTATGATATGGGCTATTGACATCGCTTAGCGGATGAAACCATGCCAGCTATTTCCCTGCGCCATATCGAAATTTTTCATGCGGTCATGACCACCGGCAATCTGACGGAAGCCGCTGCGTTGCTCAATACCTCGCAGCCGACAGTCAGCCGTGAACTGGCGCGCTGCGAAAAGTTGCTGAATCTGCAGTTATTCGAACGCCTGCGCGGGCGTTTATATCCTACCGTTCAGGGTCTGCGGCTGTTTGAGGAAGTGCAGCGCTCGTATTACGGGCTGGACAGAATTATCAGCGCAGCGGAAGGCATCCGCCAGTTCGAGCAGGCGCAACTGTCGATCGCCTGCCTGCCGGTGTTCAGTCAGTCGCTGCTGCCTGCGGTGTGTAAACCGTTTCTCGACCGCTACCCCGATGTCAGTTTCAATATTGTGCCGCAGGAATCGCCGCTGCTGGAAGAATGGCTTTCTGCGCAGCGCCATGATTTAGGGCTGACGGAAAATACCCAGACGCCAGCCGGAACCGAGCGACAGACGCTGCTGACACTGAACGAAGTGTGCGTGCTGCCTGCCGGACATCCTTTGGCTGAGAAATCGCGACTCACACCACAAGATTTCAGCGGACTGAATTATATCAGCCTGTCGGCGACCGACAGTTACCGGCAACTGCTGGATACGTTATTTATGGAACAACAGGTTACGCGGCGGCTGGTGATGGAAACCCACAGCGCCGCGTCAGTGTGCAGTATGGTGCGCGAAGGCGCGGGCGTGTCGATCGTCAACCCGCTGACCGCATTGGATTATTGTGACAACGGACTCGTCCTGCGGGAATTCAGCGTCGCCGTACCCTTTACCGTCAGCCTGATCCGGCCGTTGCACCGCCCCGCTTCGGCGCTGGTCACCACATTTATCGAACACTGCCATCAGCAGGCGCAACGCTTTGCCGGGCATCTCGAGGCCGCGCTGATGCGCTGAACAGAAAAAAATAAGGCCACGCCGGAGAAATCCTGCATGGCCTTTAATTTTTTTAGCGGCTGAATTACGCGGCCGCTTTTTCCGCTTTCTTCGCCGCACGGCGGAAAGTGATCACACACAGTACGAAGCCGATAGCGCCGAGTGCGCCCGCCGCCAGCGGCACAGTGCTCAGTCCCATTCCGCGTTCAATCACCGCGCCGCCCACCCAGGCACCCAGCGCATTGCCCACGTTAAACGCCGCAATGTTCAGGGTCGACACCAGGTTTGGCGCATTTTTGCCGTAGGTCACCACGTTAACCTGCAAGGCAGGCACCGCGGCAAAGTTCACCATCGCCCAGATAAACAGCGTGATTTCCGCCGCCACCAGATGAACGCTGGTGTAGCTGAACAGCACGGAGAATATGGCGATCATCAGGAAAGTCAGGGTCAGCGAGATACCCAGACGCCAGTCCGCCAGACGCCCGCCCAGCACGTTACCGATGGTCAGACCGAGGCCGATCAGCAGC
The DNA here is from genome assembly GCF_003263525.1 of Rahnella sp. NRRL B-41462. Taxonomy (NCBI): domain Bacteria; kingdom Pseudomonadati; phylum Pseudomonadota; class Gammaproteobacteria; order Enterobacterales; family Yersiniaceae; genus Rahnella; species Rahnella sp. NRRL B-41462. Next base: position 2,874 of record NZ_JYDF01000027.1, read on the forward strand.
AGCGTCCAGCTGACACCGTGCTCAGACACGCCGGTAATTTGCGTCAGGATAGGCGCGATATACGTGAACAGCGCGAACATCGCGGCAGCAAAGAAAATAGTGATCGACAGCGACAGCCATAATCCCAGGCTACCCAGCGCACGGATTTCCTTACGCAGATCAGTCGGCTCTTCTTCTTTCTTATCCGGCAGCTTTTTATAGAGTGCGAACAGTGAGGCCACGCCAATCACCGCCACCACCCAGAAGGTTGAACGCCAGCCGAAAGCCTGTCCGAGCGCAGTACCGAGCGGAACGCCCAGCACGTTAGCCAGTGTCAGGCCGGTGAACATCAGCGCAACCGCTGAAGCACGACGGTTAGGCGCCACCAGACTTGCCGCTACCACCGCGCCAATCCCGAAGAAGGCACCATGACACAGCGCGGTGATCACGCGCGCCAGCATCAGGAAATCGTAGCTGTACGACAGCGCGCACATCACGTTGCCAATAATAAAGATGCCCATCAGCAGCAGCAGGGTGTTCTTGCGCGGCAGTTTTGCCGTCAGCACGGCCATGATCGGTGCCCCGATTGCCACACCCAGCGCGTATCCGCTGATTAACCAGCCTGCAGAAGGAATACTGACATTCAGATCCCCCGCCACGTTGGGGAGCAGCCCCATGATGACGAATTCAGTGGTACCGATGGCAAACGCGCTGAGCGCCAGTGCCAGGAGTGCGACAGGCATAAAAACTCCGGATATTTTTAGTGATGAGTAAAGGCACCGGCATTGCGCCGGATGGGTTTAAATACCACGTTGATCACACTTTTGACCAGACGCAGTCTGTGCCCTTGCTGCCTGAAAAACACCCGATATCAGGATTAATCTTTACATAACAATACATTGCAGGGAATGCGCGGAAGACGAAAAAGGGACCGATTCCACTGGCTTATTCCCTGCCGGTGACTCAGCGTTTTTCTTCTGTCAGCGACAGCCAGCGCGGATGGCCTTTGAACCATTCCACCAGAAAATCGAGCAGCGCTCGCAACGCCGCCGGCATTTGCCGCCGGGACATGTAAATCGCATAAATCCCCATTTCCTGTGGCTGCCACCCGCTGAGTAAGGCGACGAGCTGGCCGCTGGCAATCAGCGGTGCCGCCGAATAATAAGGCTGCATGACGATTCCCGCGCCTTCCACTGCCCCGGTCAGCAGCACCAGCGATTCATTGGCGCTCAGATTTCCGCTCACCGGAATCGCGACCTGTTCACCCTGCCGTGCAAACTGCCACAGGCTTTTGCCGAACCAGGTGTACGTCAGGCAGTTGTGGACTGCCAGATCCTGCGGATGCTGCGGCGTACCCTGCGCGGCCAGATAAGCCGGAGACGCGCAGACGACCGACGGACACAGCGCCAGCGGCCGGGCGATCAGGTTCGGATCCAGATCGTTAGTGATGCGCAGCGCCAGATCGATCCGGTCTTCCACCAGATTGATCGCCCGGCTTTCCAGCTGAAGATCGATACTGACCTGCGGATGTCGGCGCAAAAATTCACTGACCGCAATCACCACCGCACCCTGCCCGAAAGATTGTGAGCAACTCAGACGCAGCAAACCGCGCAACGCTTCATCGCCCGTATCCGCCACGCTGCTCATTTCAGCCGCCACCGACAGCATTTTCCGGCAACGCGCCAGCGTGTTTTCGCCCGCATCCGTCAGGCTGAGTTTGCGGGTGGAGCGGTGCAGCAGGCGCGCGCCCGACCACTTTTCCATCTCCGACAGATAACGTGTCACCATCGCCCGCGACATATTCAGCGATTCGGCAGCACTGACCATGCTTCCCCGTTCAACAATGGCAACAAACACTTGTGCAGCGGTAATTCTGTCCATGATTCGTCCGGTTTATGCAACAAACAGTTGCGCATTATCCGGTTTTTCCCGCGGATTATGCAACGTACAGTAGAGTCTTACTGAATGTGATTATTTACGTCTCTGAGGAAAACCCATGCAACTGAAACATCTGACTCTGATCGCCGCCCTGCTGGGCAGCAGCCTGTCCGCTCACGCCGCCAGTGCACTGAAAATGGACGTGTATAACCCCGGTGAAAAAAGCGTTTTCCCGGTTTCTTCTGAAATCATTACCGGCGATAAAGAAGCGGTTCTGATCGACGCGCAGTTCCAGCGCAATGACGCAGAAAAACTGGTGGAAATGATCAAGGCAACCGGCAAGAAACTGACGACGGTGTACATCAGCCAGTCCGACCCGGATTACTACTTCGGGCTGGATGTCATCCATGCCGCGTTCCCGGACGCCAAAATCGTGGCAACGCAGGCCACCATCGATCAGATCAACGCCAGCAAAGACGGTAAAGTCGCTTTCTGGGGACCGCAGTTGAAAGACAATGCGCCAAAATCTGTTGTGGTTCCTGAACCGCTGAAAGGTACGACCTTTGAACTCGAAGGCCATAAGTTTGAGGTTCAGGGCGTAGATAAAGAACGGACGTTTGTCTGGATCCCGTCGCTGAAAGCGGTAGTGGGCGGCGTGCTGGTGAATGGCAATAACATGCATGTCTGGACAGCAGATACGCAGACGCCGAAATCCCGTAAACAGTGGGTAGAAGCGCTCAATGAAATTACCGGTCTTAATCCGCAAGTCGTTGTACCGGGACATTTCCTGCCGGGCGCGCCAAAAACGCTGGAATCGGTGGAATTCACCCGCCAGTATCTGCTGACGCTGGAAAAAGAATTACCGAAAGCGAAAGATTCTGCCGCGCTTATCGCCGCGATGAAAAAACATTATCCGCAACTGAAAGACGATTCTTCATTACAACTGAGTGCGAAAGTATTGAAGGGCGAAATGAAGTGGCCGCAGTGAATATAACCTGACTCGGCGCCCTCTTCGGCTAAAGGCATACGTCGATCGGCTCCCTCCCCTGCGAGAGGAGGTTGGGCTGGTGTATTGCAGCAAAATCAAAAAGTTGAAATGTGCATTGACGAGGTATTAGCCCTTAAAACCGCCTGAGGCGGGTTTTAAACTTACGGCGTCACCCGTACAAATTCGCCTTCGGCCTGCACGTTGTGACCGAAACCGCAGTCATTGGTGGTGTGAAGTTTAACGCTACGGGGTGCGAAATTCATGTCCACGCTACACTCGCCGCCACCGGCGGAGGCATCATCGGCTTCGTGGTAAACCGCGTGATTATCCTTGATTGCCGTCACCACCGAAAAATCGCCGGTATTCGGGCCGTAATACAGTGACATCTGCCCCATGTATAAACCGCTGAAATCGATTTTAAACTGCGCTTCTTCGGCTTTCACTTCGACGATATTCCAGCTACCAAACCCGGCATATTGCCAGTAAATCCCTGCCGGACTTTCGGCTGGCGGCAAGGCATCCAGTTTTGGCTGCATCTGACTCAGGTTGTATTGTGATTTTTTGTCAGCAGGTGCCAGCATCAGCCAGGCCTTGGCTTTCAGATAATCGCCCTGCTTTATGTAGGTCAACGCAATGTTGTTGTAGGCCGTGGCAATCTGGTCCTGCGGCTTATGGCAAAACTCGCTCCAGGCGACCTGATTACGAAAAATTTCCCGGGCTTTGCCCATATCACCCTGCTGATAAGCCACTTTTCCGGCAGCGGCATAAATCCCGGCTTTAACACAATCGGCGTCGATATCCGGTTCATCAATCTGGGCAAACGCCTGAACACTGGCAAAACATCCTGCCACCAGCAGTAAATTCACTGCGACTTTCATCAAACATCCTTCTACTTTTGTGGTCTACAGAGCTTCGTGCTGGAAAAACATCCTTACAAGTGGCTCATTGCCCTATCGCACTGAGCCACTCATTCTGGGATGATTGGCTTTACAACATATCGATTACACATGGCTATTATGACTAAAAAACCTGGGAAATCGGCGCAATGGGGCGCCGTCTGGCAGTTAATTAAGCCTTACTGGCGCTCAGAAGAAAAGTGGCGTGCCTGGAGCATGTTGACCACAATCATCATCCTTTCGCTGGCCGGTGTGTACCTCAGCGTACAGTTTAACGAATGGAACCGTGTCTTTTATGACGCGCTGCAAAACAGAAACTATCCGGTTTTCAAAGCCCAGCTATTTAAATTTACCTGGCTGGCGCTGTTGTTCATCGTTATCGCCATCTACAGAGTGTATCTGACGCAGGGTCTGCAAATGAGCTGGCGGCGCTGGATGACTGAAGAGTATATGGAGAAGTGGCTGACCAATCACGCCTATTATTACACGGAGTATCAGCATCAGGTGGATAACCCCGATCAGCGTATTTCCGATGACCTGAATGCCCTGACCAGCGGGACACTTTCTCTGGTGCTCGGTCTGCTGTCGAGCGTGGTGACGCTGTTCTCCTTCGTATTTATTTTGTGGTCGATCAGCGGGCCGCTGAACTTTATGCTCGCGGGCCATCACGTTGAAATCCCCGGCTACATGCTGTGGTTCGCGCTGCTCTATGCCGCCATTGGTTCCTTCATTATCTGGTATATCGGTAAACCCCTGGTAAGACTCGGGTTTAATCAGGAATGGTTCGAGGCGAACTTCCGTTTTGGCCTGATCCGTATTCGTGAAAACAGCGACGCGATCGCGCTGTATCACGGTGAAAAAAACGAGCACGATCAGCTGACCGGCAAGTTTGAATCCATCAAAACCAACTGGTGGTCTATCATGCGCGTCACCCGTCGCCTGAACGTGGCATCCAACTTTTACGCGCAGTTTGCCAATATTTTCCCGATCCTGGTGGCGTCACCGCGCTATTTCTCCGGCGCGATCCAGATGGGTGCGCTGATGCAGATTGCTTCCGCGTTCGGTCAGGTGCAGGGCGCGTTGTCCTGGTTCATCGATGCCTTTACCGATCTGGCAAACTGGAAAGCCACGGTTAACCGTCTTGCCGGTTTCAATGCGGCAATCGATCAGGTTAACGCTCAGCCGCGCGGCATCAGCGTAGGCAAAAGCACCGAACACGCCTTACAGCTTGATAAACTGACGCTGAACCTGCCGAACGGGAATCCGCTGTTTTGCAATATTTCTGCTGCCATGCAACCGGGCGAACGCGTGCTGATTGCCGGGCCTTCCGGTTGTGGTAAATCAACGTTGCTGCGTGCGATTGCCGGTATCTGGCCTTACGGCTCAGGCAATATTGCGCTGGCAGAAGGTAAGCGTTATCTGTTCCTGCCACAGCGCAGTTACATTCCGATTGGCACATTGCGCGATGCGCTCAGTTATCCTGACGCCAGCCGTGAATATACGGATGAACAACTGCAACAGGTGCTGACGCAATGTCGTCTGTCACATCTGGCGGCGGTAGAAATTCTGGATGATTACGCCAACTGGAGCCAGCGCCTCTCGCCGGGTGAACAGCAGCGGCTCTCCTTTGCCCGTGCGCTGTTGATCAAACCCGATACGCTGTTCCTCGACGAAGCCACCAGCGCACTGGATGACGAAACCGAACAACAGGTATACGCTCTGCTGCTGAGCGAATTGCCGGAAACGTCAGTTATCAGTGTGGCACACCGTAATTCGGTCGCGAAATACCATCAGCACTGCTGGCGGTTCAAAAATCAGGAAAATGGCCCGTGCGGATTCACCTCCACGGCGCTGTTGCCTGAATAACGCCTGACGCCACCGGAAAGTGGTTTCAAAATGCAGAAAGGTTGCTGATGTCAGCAACCTTTATTTTTTGTGTGTGCTGAAACCCATTTTGAGCAGAAAACCAACAGGGTGGCTGGCTGCTTTGTATAGCTGACTATACAATTATTCTTAAGTGAAATTTAAAAGGGTCGGAGGTAAGGGTTAATGAAGATAGATAAAAATTCGTTCACGCCGCTTTATCTGCAAATTGAGCAGCAACTTACCGAAAAAATCAGCACCGGCGAAATCCGCCCCGGAGATCCGATCCCGACCGAAGCCGCCATGTGCGAAATCTATGGCGTCTCGCGCATGACCGCGCGAAAAGCCGTGGATTATCTGGTGCGTCAGGGGCGCGTGGCCCGTTTTCGCGGTCGCGGCACCTTTGTCGTTGAGCCGCCAAAGCAGCAGAAAATCATTCTGCCGCTCGACCGGCATCTCACCGCCAGCGAAGTCGCCCAGGAAAATAATCAGCGCATTGAAAATCAGGTGCTGGAATTTCGCCGTATGCCTGCCAGTGAAGACATTGCCCGCGAACTGAATATTCCCGCCGGTACTGAAGTTTATTTTATGATCCGCCTGCGTCTGCTCGGTGATGAGCCGTTTGTGTATGAACAATGCTGGATGCTGTGCGACCGGTTCCCGGATATCACGCGCGCCGCCATGACATCGTCAAAATATGCTTATATTCGCTCGAAAGGTTTCCAGCCTGCGGGCAGCACCAAACTGATTTCGGCAGAACTGCCGTCCAACGAGATACGCGTCGCGCTCAACCTGTCACGCGACCAGCCGGTGCTGCATTCCCACGCGATTGTGTCGTTCACTGACGGCACGCTGTTTGAAGTGTCTGATGTCTACTACAACCAGAAAAACTATGGCTTCAGCGTCCATGCCAAAGTGAAAGCTTAAGCGCCGTCAGGCAATGCCCGACAACTCCGCCTTCACCAGATTCGCCACCTGCTCAACCTGCGGGCCATAGATCACATGCACATCCGTTTCGGTGATGCGTTTCACCCCCATCGCGCCGGTTTTCATTAATGTGCCATCCTGTATCTGAGTCATATCTTTGACCTTCACGCGCAGGCGGGTGAAACAGCAATCGACCGCCGTAATATTCCCCTCGCCGCCCAGTCCGATGATGATATTTTTGGTTTTTTCGCCCGTGCCCTGCGCCGGTTTTGCGCGTTCTTCGGCATCATTTTCATCCTCACGCCCTGGCGTTTTTACCTGCATCCGCAGAATGACCCAGCGGAACGTGAAGTAATACAGTGGCGCGTAGATGATGCCGAGGATCAGCGGATACCACCAGTGCGTGCGGCTGCCGCCGAGCACGCCGAAGATCAGGAAGTCGATCGCCCCGCCCTGCACGTTACCGATCATCACATGCAGCATTTGCATCAGCACGAACGACAACCCCGTCAGCACCGCATGCAGGAAATACAGCACCGGCGAAACGAAAATAAAGCAGAACTCCAGCGGTTCAGTGATCCCGGTGGTAAATGACGCCAGTGCGCCCGCCAGCATCAGCGCTTTCACACGGCCTTTATGTTCCGGCCGCGCGCAGTGATACATCGCCAGCGCCGCCGCCGGTAACCCGAACATCATCACCGGGATTTTCCCCTGCGCCAGGAAGCGCGTCGCCTGCTGCGTGACCGCATCGGAGATCGTGCCCGGATTGGCCAGCGCGGCATTAAAGATATTCAGCGCGCCGACAATACTCTGGTTATCCACCGTGGTGACACCGCCGATGGGGGTAAAGCGCACGGTTTCATTAATGATGTGATGCAAACCGGTCGGGATCAGCAAACGTTCTGAGGTGGCATAAATAAAGGTGCCGATCTCGCCCGTGCGCCCGATAAGCTCGCCGATCCACTGGATCCCCTGGGCGATCGTCGGCCAGATCAGCGACATCAGCACACCGACGATCGGCAGCACCAGCACGGTGACAATTGGTACAAAACGCCGCCCGCCAAAAAACGCGATCGCCGTCGGCAGCACGATGGTATAGAAACGGTTGTGCAGCCACATGGTGATCAGGCCGACCAGCACCCCGCCCAGCACGCTCATGTTGTAGGTGAAAATCCCCAGCGTGTTGGTGAACTCGGCGGCGTAAATCATCGCGTCACTTTCGGTCATGCCTTTTGCCGTGAGTTTGGCGACCGTAATGGTTTCCGGCGTAATCCCCTGCGCCAGCAGGCTGTAATTAACCCCGACGTGCAGCCCGACAAAACCGATCACGGCGGAAAACGCCGCCGTGGCCTTCTCTGCATTAGCCAGCCCCATTGCCGTGGCGACCGCAAAAAACAACGGCAAATTAGCGAACAGCGCACCGGAGACCTGACGGATAAAGCCGATGACCAGTTGCAATGTTTTCATCTGGGTAAAGGTTTCACCGGTGACCGCCGGATTCTGCAATGCGGCGGCCAGACCTAAGAAAATCCCGGCGGCGGCAATCACCGAGATAGGCGTCATCAGGGCTTTCCCCAGATCGTGAACCTTGCTGCCAAGTTTTATCATCTGTCTTCCCTCAATTCGCTGGCTAAAAATAAACCGTTAATTGAGTTAAGTCACAGAATGTATAGTTGTATAGACATAGCAGTCAGGAGTATGAAAGGGATCACAGTTTTGCGAGAGGAAAGCTGGCTGGCGGTGCAAAGGCAAAAAAAAGCCCACATCGGACTGTGGGCATGGGGGTTGCAACTGGCCGCTGTTCAAAACGGCTGGCAACAAGCAAATGTGAGAACTGCTCGTTCTCGGCCCTTAAGGTAACGGCTGCGGGCTTAATCCCTTAGTCTTTTCAGGTAAGGAGCAGGTTAAAATGTATAAATTTGTTTGATATGCATCACACTTTTTTAACACCTAACAATTCATTCACTTTTAGAACATCCCTCTGATAATTATTCTTATGGCCTATTAATTAGTTTACTAAGTAATGACTTTCCTGCCATTTTCCACTGCACGAAAAGATTAAAACCTTACAATAACAAGGGATTATGTAGCAACATTATCCTCATATTTTGAAATATAGAAACATGGGTGATGACAATATCCTTACACCGGGAAATCAGGCGCTCTCGTATAGTGAAGGACTTGTTGAGAATGGTTATTCTCAATTCCCCCAAAAGAGTGAATTCTATGCGCCTGAAGTTACTTTCTGTCAGTACAGTGGTACTGCTTTCCGCATGTGATGGTTCTGCCAGTTCTGCTTCCCCGGCAGCACAGGCTCCTGCGGTGAATGTCGTTACTTTGCACAGCCAGCCCGTCGCCCTCACCACCAGTCTGCCCGGCCGCACCACCGCGGTTCGCAGCGCGGAAGTCCGTCCGCAGGTGAACGGCGTGATCCAAAAACGTCTGTTCGTGGAAGGCAGCGAAGTCAAAGCCGGTCAGCAGCTTTATCAGATTGATCCGTCAACCTATCAGGCCTCTTTCGATCGCGCGATGGCGACCTGGAAAAGCGCCGACGCCACCGCCCGCCGCTATAAACCGCTGGTTGAAGCGCAGGCGGTCAGCCGTCAGCAATATGATGATGCCGTGGCCGCCGAGCGCGAAGCCGCAGCAGATGTCGAGACCGCCCGTGTCAATCTGCAATACACCAAAGTGTACGCGCCGATTTCCGGCCATATTGGCCGCTCGCTGTATACCGAAGGTGCGCTGGTGACCAGCGGCCAGACGGCATATCTGACCACTATCGATCAGCTCAATCCTATCTATGTTGACGTCAATGAATCCTCACAAGATTTGCTGAAACTGCGTCGCGCGCTGGCTTCCGGTAAGTTGCAATCCGCCGGTGACAACGCCGCGCAGGCCACCCTGACGCTGGAAGATGGCAGCAAATACGCCCTGCCGGGCAAGCTGGAATTCTCCGAAGTCACCGTGTCGCAAAGTACCGGTTCCGTTACCCTGCGGGCCTCTTTCCCGAACCCGCACGACGAACTGCTGCCGGGTATGTTTGTTCACGCCCAGTTACAACAAGGCATTGATGACAAAGGTATTCTGGTACCGCAGGAAGCCATCATGCATGACGTCAAAGGTGCGCCTTATGTGTATGTGGTGAAAGCCGACAGCACCGTTGAGCAGCGTTCCATCACCACCGGTCAGATGATGAACGGTAACTGGTTAGTCAGTCAGGGTCTGAATGACGGCGACAAAGTGATCACCGACGGATTACAGAACGTCAGGCCGGGTGCCAAAGTCAACGCCACCGAGCGTAAAGCCAGTGCCCCTGCCGAACAGGCTAATCTCGCGATGACCGATCCTTCCGCGCAATAGGTGAGCTGAATGTCTACTTTCTTTATTAACCGCCCCATATTCGCCTGGGTTGTCGCCATCGTCATCATGCTCGCCGGTGCGCTGTCGATCATGAAACTGCCGATCAGCCAGTACCCGAATATCGCGCCTCCGGCGATTTCCGTCAGCGTCACCTATCCGGGTGCGTCAGCGGAAACCGCCCAGAACACCGTAGTTCAGGTCATTGAACAGCAACTGAACGGGCTGGATAACCTGCGCTATATCGAATCGCAAAGTAACAGCGACGGCAGTGCCACAATCATTGCCACCTTTGATCAGGGTACTAACCCGGATATCGCGCAGGTTCAGGTACAGAACAAAGTGTCGCTGGCCGAATCGCAACTGCCGACCGAAGTGGTCAATCAGGGGATCCGTATTGCCAAATATCAGGCCAACTTCATGCTGCTGGTCAGCCTGATTTCGACCGACGGTAAAATGAGTAACTCGGATCTGAGTAACCTGCTGGTGACCAAACTGGAAGACCCGATCGTGCGTACCAAAGGCGTCGGCGACTTCCTGCTGCTCGGTTCAGAATACGCGATGCGTATCTGGCTCGACCCGGCAAAACTGTATAAATATCAGCTGGTCCCAAGTGATGTCAGCGCGGCGATTGAAGCGCAAAACGTACAGGTGTCGTCCGGTTCCCTCGGCGGCCTGCCGACGGTCAAAGACAGCAAACTCAGCGCCACGATCATTGGTAAAACCCGTTTCGACAGTATTCATCAGTTCAAAAACGTGCTGCTGAAAGTGAACGCCGACGGTTCTCAGGTGCGTCTCAGTGATGTCGGCAACGTGGATCTGGGGCCGGAAAGTTATTCCATCTCCTCCACGTTTAACGGCAGGCCCTCTACCGCTATCGCCCTGCGTCTGGCAAGCGGCGCGAACGTACTGGACACCGACAGAGCAGTAAGAGAAACCATCGCCGGGCTGGAAGATTCTCTGCCGGCTGGCGTGAAAGTCGAGTTCCCGTACCAGACCGCGCCGGTGGTCAGCGCATCGATTGAGGAAGTGGTAAAAACGCTGATCGAAGCCATCGTGCTGGTGTTCTGCGTGATGTTACTGTTCCTGCAAAACCTGCGCGCAACACTGGTCACCACGCTGGTGGTGCCGGTGGTTCTGCTCGGTACCTTCGGTATTCTGGCGGCAGCGGGGTATTCCATTAACACCCTGACCATGTTCGGGATGGTGCTGGCGATAGGCCTGCTGGTGGATGATGCCATCGTGGTGGTGGAAAACGTCGAACGTGTGATGACGGAAGAAAAGCTCTCGCCGAAAGACGCCACCATCAAATCGATGAAACAGATCCAGGGCGCGCTGTTTGGTATCGCGCTGGTGCTGTCTGCCGTACTGGTGCCGATGGCGTTCTTCGGTGGCTCAACCGGGATCATCTACCGTCAGTTCTCGATCACCATCGTATCCGCGATGGCGCTTTCGGTGCTGATGGCGCTGATTTTCACCCCGGCGCTGTGCGCCACCATCATCAAACACAACGACGAGGAAAAATCGCAGAAAGGCTTCGCGGGCTGGTTTAACCGTAACTTCGACAAAGGCGCGATGCGCTACACCCGCGCCGTCGGCACGGTCATCTCACGCCGCCGTCTGTTTATGGGCATCTACCTGCTGATCGTGATCGCCACCGGCTTTATGTTCACCCGCGTGCCGACCACCTTCCTGCCGGATGAAGATCAGGCCGTGATGTTTGTTCAGGCGACGTTGCCCGCCAACGCCTCGGCAGAACGAACCCAGCAGGTGCTGGATAACGTCCGGGAATATCTGATGACGCAGGAAAGCGGCATCGTTTCCTCGGTGTTTACCGCCAATGGCTTCAGCTTCGCCGGACGAGGCCAGAACGTCGGGATTGCCTTCGTGCAGTTGAAAACCTGGGCCGACCGCCCGGCCGCCGCGCAAAAAGTTCAGGCGCTGGCCGGTCGTGCGATGGCGCATTTCGCCACCATCAAAGATGCCCGCGTATTTGCTTTCGTTCCGCCAGCCGTTATGGAACTGGGTAATGCCACCGGCTTCGACTTCTTCCTGCAAGACACCAACGGCAAGGGGCATGAAGCCCTGATGGCCGCGCGTAACCAGTTCCTGCAAATGGCGTCACAGGACAAACGCCTGATGGCTGTGCGCCCGAACGGGATGGAAGATGAACCGCAATATCAGCTGGAAATTGACGATGAACGGGCGCAGGCGCTGGGTCTGAGCCTCGACGACATCAACAACACCTTGTCAGCGGCCTGGGGTTCAGCGTATGTGAACCAGTTCATGTACAACGACCGCGTGAAGCGTGTTTACATCCAGGGCAAGGCGGCTTCCCGCGTCACGCCTGAAGATCTGAACAACTGGTATTTCCGTAATTCCAGCGGCGATATGGTGCCGTGGAGCGCCTTCGGCAGCGGCAAATGGGTGTACGGCTCACCGCGTTATGAACGTTTCAACGGCGTGTCTTCCGTCGAACTGATGGGTTCACCGGCACCGGGCTACAGCTCGGGCGATGCCAACGAGGCGGTGATGGAAATCGCGGCCAAACTGCCACCGGGTTACAAAGTGGCATGGCACGGCCTGAGCTACGAAGAGAAGCTTTCCGGCTCACAAACACCGGCGCTTTACAGTCTGTCGATGATCGTGGTGTTCCTGTGTCTGGCGGCGCTGTACGAGAGCTGGTCAATTCCGTTCTCCGTCATGCTGGTGGTACCGCTGGGGATTTTAGGCACCATCGGTGCTGTGTTGCTGCGCGGGTTGTCGAATGATGTCTTCTTCCAGGTTGGCCTGCTGACGACCGTCGGGCTGGCGGCGAAGAACGCCATATTGATTGTTGAGTTCGCCAAGGAGCTGCATGAGAACGAAGGGATGTCGGTGGCACAAGCGGCCATCGAAGCGGCCAAGCTGCGTATCCGGCCGATCATCATGACCTCAATGGCCTTCGTCCTCGGCGTATTCCCGCTGACCATTTCCAGCGGCGCGGGCGCGGGCAGCCAGCATTCCATCGGGACGGCGGTGGTCGGCGGCATGCTCACGGCCACCTTCCTGGCGATCTTCTTCGTGCCGATGTTCTACGTCACGGTTGTGAATCTGTTCACCCGCAAATCGAAAAAACACGATAAGGCGCTTCCTGCACCAGAGGCAACACACCATGAATAAACCGCATTTCGCGCTGTCGCTTATCGGCGCGTTTTCACTCACCCTGCTGGCCGGCTGTACGATGGAGCCGGATTATCAGCGCCCTGCGCTGCCGGTTGCCAGCAACTGGGACGGCGCCAAAACCGGTGCTGCGCAGGATATCGGCTGGAAAGCCTTCTTCAATCAACCGGCGATGAAGCAGCTGATTGGCATGTCCCTGGCTAACAACCGCGACCTTCGGGTCGCGGCATTAAACGTCGATACCGCCCGCGCTACCTTCCAGATTGACCGTGCCGCGCTGCTGCCGACACTCGACGCCAGCGCCGGTGAAACCAACCAGCATCTGCCGGGCGGATTGTATTCAACACAAACCAGCGGACCGGTGACGTATCAGCAATACAGCGCGAATCTGGGCGTAACGTCTTATGAGGTTGACCTGTTTGGCCGCTTACGCAGCCTGCGCGATCAGGGGCTGGAAACTTATCTGGCGACAGAAGCTACACAGCGCGCCACGCAAATTTCGCTGGTGGCTGAAGTCGCTTCCGGCTATCTGAGTCTGGCGGCGGATAACGATCTGCTAAAACTGGCGATCAGTACCGCCGACAGTCAGAAAAAATCTTACGAACTCACCAAACGCAGCTACGATTCCGGCATCGACACTTCACAGGATCTGGTGCAGGCCGAAACCACGGTGCGCGCGGCGCAGGCCGACATCGCCCAGTACACACGTCAGGTACGTCAGGACGTCAATGCACTGACACTGCTGGTCGGCACCACCATTCCACAGAGTTTGCTGGCGAACGCCACCCTGCAACAGGACTGGAAATTCCCGCAGACACCGGCCGGTTTGCCCTCTGATCTGCTGACCCGTCGTCCGGATATTATTTCCGCTGAACATACGCTGAAAGCGGCTAATGCCAATATCGGCGCGGCGCGTGCAGCGTTCTTCCCAAGCATTACGCTGACCGGCACGGCAGGCACAGAAAGCGGCAGCCTGAGTAAACTGTTCGACGGCGCACCGGTGCCTGGTCATTTATGCCATCGGTTAATATCCCGATCTTCGACGGTGGCGTGAATCAGGCCAATCTCGACATCGCGAAGGACACCAAGAAAATTGATATCGCCAACTATGAGAAAGCGATTCAGACGGCGTTCAAGGAAGTCTCCGACGGCTTAGCCGGTCAGGCGACCTACAAAGATGAACTGCTGGCCCGCCAGCAGGACGCCGACGCCAATCAGCGCAACTACGATCTCTCGCAGATGCGCTTCAAAGGCGGTGTCGATAACTACCTGAGCGTACTGGTCGCCCAGCGCTCGCTGTATTCTGCTCAGCAAACGCTGATCACCACACAACTTGCCCAACTGAATCAGGACATCAGTTTGTATAAAGCGTTAGGAGGCGGCTGGAAGGAGTGATTTTTGAGTGAATGGAAACGCCGGCGGAAGTCGGCGTTTTTGTTTGAGCCGGAGAGACCTTATCCCGCCACATATTCATCTCAGAATCTTCTTCACTAACTCACCCCGCGCATCAAAATAACGGCTCGGCCAGATCACGCTCGGATGCACCTCCAGCGCCTGTGCAATCACCTTCTCCCCTTTCGGCCATGATCGTGACAGCGCATTCGATAAGGTGGATGAGCTCAACCCGGCACTGCGCGATACCGCCGCCAATGTCGTACCCCGTTTACGCAATGCCGCAATGATGTCTGCCTGATGCCAGTCGGTATGATTCTGTGCTTTGTTCATGGAGGATCCTTTCCTGAGTTATGAGTAAACAAAACGTCTACACAGGAAGAGTAAACCGGGAGAAAAATTATCCCAAAACGGGATAAAACCAGATGAATAGTGATCAGGTCATTGATAGATAAGATGAAATGTAATATTGATGAGTTAACTGAGCTAAATACTGATAAAAATTATTTTGGTGGGAATTTTTTCACCGAGTAACCATTAATACCCCACCCCATCCCTCCCCTTCGCAGAGGAGGGAGCCGACCGAGTTTCTACTCCAACCCCTGCAACAAAGGAGGGAGCCGATCGAGCTTTTAACTCCTCCCCCTGCGAAGGGGGAGGCTGGGAGGGGGTATTACAAATAAAATCAGAAGGTTAACATTGTCTTCCGTCGTACAATTTCGCATCGCAAATGCTCAAGAACTTCAGGTAATTCCTGCATAACCTGAAGATTCGTAAACCGGATAACTTTCATTCCTGAATCACACAGAAAGTCAGTTCTGATTTTATCCGCCGCCATTCCGTCCTCACTGAAATGACTTTCACCATCCAGCTCAACCACCAGCCTCACCTCTCCGGCGTAAAAATCGACGATATAGCGCCCGATCCCATGCTGACGGCGAAATTTAACACCCAGCGCTTTACACCGGACCGCCTGCCATAAAACAAACTCTGGATAAGTAAGATTTCCCCGCAGATCCTTGCGTAATTCTTTCTGTTTTGAATCGTTGAACATGCCACCACCGGGTTGTCTTTAATACCCCCACCCAACCTCCCCCTTCGCA
>NZ_JYDF01000028.1:0-53837 GCF_003263525.1 Rahnella sp. NRRL B-41462
GTTTACCCTCGATCGCCAGTGGTTCTGAACGCCACCGGAATGTGCAATTCACCCGGGCCGGGAGTTTCATTTTTGACCAATCCCTGAGCGCGGTCGGCAACAGCAACGTGAGCGTCGCAGGGGATTTGACCATCGCATTGGGCGAGCATGTCAGCGGGTCTGATGTGGTGTTATCCGCCACGGGTGCCTTTATTAACAACGCGGGCAGTCATGCCGTTACCGCCTCAACTGTCGGCGGACACCACTGGGTGATTTATTCCAATACCCCCGCCACCGGTACCTTTGCCGGACTGAACAGCAACAATACTGCTATCTGGAATGCCAGCATTAATACCCTTCCGGCGAGCTCCGTAACCGGTAACCGGTACGTGTTCCGCTATCAACCGACGGTCACCTACACCCCGGCAAATGTCAGCAAGACCTATGGTGATACGGCAGATGTCAGCTCTGCGTATACAACCTCTGGAGTAAGTGCCGGGGTTACAGGAGCATTTGCAGCCGATACCCTGGCTAACGTGGTAGCGGGCACTTTAGCGATATCTTCAACGGGAACAGCGGCTACTGCGGGTGCAGGCAGTTACGCCATCCTGGCAAGCCAGGGTACTTTAAGCGGTTTGCAGGGTTACCTGGTCGCACTTGCAAGCCACGGAAACTTAACTGTCAATGCCAGAAACATCACCGTGGCGGCCAGCAGTGGCAGTTCAACGTACGGCGCGACCCCTGTTCAGCCAGCCCTGAGCGCCATCGGCCTGGTCAACGGCCAGGATGTGTCGGTACTGAGCGGTTTGAGCAGCACAGGCATTAGCGGCACCACCAACGTCGGCACCCATGTGGTGCGCGTGGAGGGCGTACTGACCAATGGCAATTACCGCGTGACTCAAACATCCGATGGCCAATGGATCGTCGCTCCCCGCGCCCTGGCCGTTATTGCTAACAACCTTGGCAAAATCGTCAACACCAGCGACCCGGCACTGACCTGGTTCACCAATGGAAATCTGGTTAACGGTGACCACCTCAACGGCAATCTGACGCGCAGTGCTGGCGAAACAGCCGGTCAGTACAGGATTGAACAAGGCTCGCTAAACAACAGCAATTACGCCATCGCTTTCACTGACGGTACGTTCAACATCGGTGTAACGCCGCTAAACCAATTGCTCAGCTTGCTCAGTGCCCCCGAAAACATAGCGGCGGTGACCACCCAACCTCTGCGTAAATTGCCGACCCCCACCACGTCTCTGGCGGTGCAGTTGCCGTCCGACGGCCTCTATAGCGTAATTGAGCAAGGCTTGCGCCTTCCGGAAGGACTTTGATTTATGCGTATCCGTCTTACTCCCATTGCCCTGGCTCTCCTGACGTTAACTGCCAGTACGGCCCGGGCTGAAATTGTGCCGGACGCGGGTCAGTCAATCCGTGAGATCCAAACTAAACCGCCGGTTTTACCGCCGCGCCAGACGCTGGAACTGAACCTTCCCGACACGCCGGACACTCATCCGACTGCCCGCGGGCCAACGATGCAGGTTGCGCAATTCAGGTTGACAGGCAATCAGGCGATCAGCAGCGCCGATCTGCTGCCATTGCTGGCTGATCTGCAAAATCGCACGGTCAGCTTTGGTGAGTTGCAGGCTGCGGCCGGGCGTATCACCCTGTTTTATCGACAGAAAAATTACCCGCTGGCACGGGCTTATTTGCCGGCTCAGGACGTGGAGAATGGCGTCGTCACCATTGCCGTCCTCGAAGGTCATTTTGGCGAAGTGAAGCTTAATAACGCTTCGCGCATCAGCGACGGCACGTTGGCTGCGCCGCTCCGCGCGCTGAAAAACGGTGAAGCGGTGCGCGCCGGCCCTCTGGAACGCAGTCTGCTGTTGCTTCAGGAAATCCCCGGCGTTGAAGTCCGGTCCACGCTGAAACCCGGTACCGCCGTGGGTGCCAGCGACCTGGTGGTCGATGCCCGCTCGGCGCCGATGGTTTCGGGTCAGGTGGATCTGGACAACTATGGCAACCGCTTCACCGGTGAATACCGTCTGGGCAGTACGCTGAACCTCGCCAGCCCGTCAGGCATGGGTGATCAGGCCAGCATGCGGATCATGGGTTCTGATGAAGATCAGCATTACTTCCGGGCGGCGTATCAGTTGCCGATCGGTCCGTGGGCGACGCAAGTCGGTGTCGCTTACTCGTACATGAATTATCAGTTAGCCAGGAACTTTGACAATCTTGATGCTTCGGGTAACGCGAAGATTGCCAGCGTGTTTGTGCAGCAGCCATTGATTCGCCTCCGGGATTTCAGCCTGACTGCGCAACTGCAATTCGATGACAAACGCTTAAGAGATGACATCGATCTTTACGACTATAAAAGTCACAAACAGTCGCATGTCGTGACTGCCAGTCTCAACGGCAACTCCCGCGACAATTTTTTGGGTGGCGGTTCGAATGCATTCTCGCTGGCCTGGAGCCAGGGCAACCTGACGCTGGATAACCCGCAAGACAAAGTGCTGGATGATCTCACAGCCAGGACTCGCGGCACCTTTCAGAAGATCAATCCTGGCATCGTGCGCCTGCAGCGCCTGACGGATCGGATCAGTCTTTATGGTCAGTTCCAGGGCCAATGGACTGACGGCAACCTTGATTCCTCTGAAAAAATCAGCCTCGGCGGCGCGTATGGCGTACGGGCTTATCCGGAAGGCGAAGCGCAGGGTGACCAGGGGTATGTGACCAGCGCCGAACTGCGATACGCACTGACCGAGATGGTGCAGTTGTTCACCTTCGTCGATCATGGCGAAGTACGGCTGAACAAAGACACCTGGGCTGACGGCGAAAATCACCGCAGCCTTTCTGCTACGGGTGTGGGCTCGACATTGTCTGCCGGCAACTGGCATCTGATGGCGGTCGCGGCATGGAAACTGGGTAATGCCGATGCACAAAGCGACACGGATCGCACGCCCCGGGTGTGGGCACAGGCTAGTCGTACGTTTTGAGGGGATGTTTACGATGCCAACACATGTACCAACAGATAGTACTTGATGTCGGTTGATATAGGTAAAATCAGCTTGAACCATGAAGCGCTAAAACCTGCTAACCCACTGAATTTCATGCATAAAAATAGACGTCAGTTGACGTCTATTGACCTGAACCCTACAGGGCTCGAGCCTGTGACCTGCGGCTTAGAATCTCTAAGAACCATGGAATAAATCATTAACTTACCGCATATAGCCCCGCTCACACATCCCAACATGCAGAAAGATGACAAGCGTTGTTTCGTTCGCTTTCAAACGTTCAGACAAAGTAGCGATAAGTTCTGCCTGGTCTTCATTGCGTTTCTTTAATACTTTTATCGCAGCGCCAGAATATGCGGCTGATACTCCAAGGGTGAGTTCACCCTACAGAAATAAATCGGGTTGCAGTCTGAAAATTAAATGAGAGAAGCTAATCCCTTTTGGTAAAAAAAACCTGCTGATACACTTACCGATTGATTCTTTTTAAAAATTTACTATTTATCGTCGAGGGCTACGTTTTGCTTTGGAATATCCTGACCTATTTTGGCGACAGCATGCTCATTTTGCCAACCGGAATAACCCTCGCTTTATTTATGTTATGGAAGGCTGACAACCCAGTCACAGCATTAATCTGGCTGATTATACTGGGTATTTCTGGCCTCGCGGTGAGCATCTCAAAGCTGTTGTTTCTCGCCTGGGGCATTGGCAGCAGTACATTTAATTTTA
The DNA here is from genome assembly GCF_003263525.1 of Rahnella sp. NRRL B-41462. Lineage (NCBI taxonomy): Bacteria > Pseudomonadati > Pseudomonadota > Gammaproteobacteria > Enterobacterales > Yersiniaceae > Rahnella > Rahnella sp. NRRL B-41462. The sequence goes on from NZ_JYDF01000028.1 coordinate 3,717, forward strand.
CAGGCTTCAGCGGGCATACCACGATGTCAGCCACTTTATGGCCGGTCATGTTCTGGCTGATAGGCCAACGTTTTCAACCTGACGGACGCAGGCTGATGATTACTGCTGGGTATTTCATTGCCATTATGGTGGGTATCAGCCGGCTCGCACTGCATGCTCATTCCGTCAGCGAAGTGATCTCAGGATTAATTCTCGGCAGTCTTTGCAGCGTAACCTTTTTATATACACAACACGACCGCAACATGCGCTATTTCACATTCACTCCATTAGCTATTCTGCTTATTCTCCCTCTGTCACTGATGAGCTTTGGCAAGAAAGCACCCACACAGCAGCTTCTCGAACATATCGCTACGCAAATCACAGGCAAACAACCCTGGACGCGGGAAGAATATCGGCTTATGGCTGAGAAACCGGAAATCTCAAAAAGCGCGTGGAACTAAAGCAGAGATACTTACAATACCACTTGATTTGGGTATAACTGAGTTGACTTCGATAGAACCCGGGACAGAAAAATTCAGTAATTTCAGGGAGTATAAAGGAGAAAAGGCGAATTCAGCAGAGGTGTGTTGACTTGAAATGGTACGCCCTACAGGGCTCGAACCTGTGACCTACGGCTTAGAAGGCCGTTGCTCTATCCAACTGAGCTAAGGGCGCATTGCTTGTCCCTTTCGGGAGCGTTGCGGGTTCGGATTATACGGGCAGACCGGGATGAGTCAATGGCTTTCGAACTCACTGCTTAATGCCTGAACAATTTGCCGATATTCCCGGACTGTCTTGCAACGTTATGTGATCAGTATCGGCTATTTTTCGGATTTCAGCGCGGCAGCAATCACGCGGGCAGACGCGTGATAAGCGACACCTTCGTAAGCCGTCAGTTCCGGTCGTAATGTTTGTACGATACCTTTTTTACCAATCACCGCTGGCTGGCCGATATAAACGCCCAGTTGTTCATCGAGGGCAGACACCGGCCAGACACTGCGGGCGTCGGACAAAATGGCATCCACCAGCCGCGCTGTTGCAGTAGCGATGCCAAAACTGGTCCAGCCCTTGCCTTGCAGGATTTCCCAGCCACCGCCGCGCACAGCGTCGTTCATTGTTGCCCAGTCGACGTCACGGTCGCCTGCCAGTTCTGCCACCGGACAGCCGCCAAGTGTCACGGTGCTCCAGGCCACAAACTGTGATTCGCCGTGTTCGCCCATCACGTAGCCAGTGACGCTTTTCGGATCGAAACCGAAGAACTCACCGACCACGCGTTTCATGCGCGCGGTATCGAGCGAGGTGCCGGTGCCGAACACCTGTGCGTCAGGGAATCCACTGGTCTGCTGAATAATCTGAGTAATGACATCGCACGGATTGGTGATATTGACGATCACGCCGCCAAAGCCGCTGGCAATCACGCGCGGGATCACTTCACGCACGGCGGCACGGGTCTCAGCAAGTTCTTCCAGACGATCTTCACGCAGCAAGGTTTTCGGGCCGACGGCGATGACCAGCACATCAGCATCATGCAGTTCGCTGTAGTCGTTGGCGATAACCTGCACGCGTGAGGTCGTCAGCGACGCCATATCCCGCAACTCCAGCGCCTGACTGGCCGCTTTAGGTTCGTTTTCATCCAGCAAGACAATCACGTCACACAGCCCCTGCGTGACCAGAGAGAATGCAACGTCAGCGCCCACATGACCGGCACCGATGATCCCCACTTTGCGTGTCATTTGTTTCTTTCCTTATGATTTAAAAAGAGTCATACCTAAAATAGACACTTTTTTCGCCACTGTCGCAGGTTAAATTCTCATCCGCAGATAACAAGTTATTCGCATTCAACGCCTGACAGCGCCCGCGGCTTCTGACAAAATAGGCGCATCCCCCTGCATTTATTAATTAATGGATTTATTCCCTGATGGCAGCAAAGATTATTGACGGTAAAACGATTGCGCAGCAAGTCAGAAGCGAAGTTGCAGCGCGTGTTCAACAACGACTGGCTGAAGGAAAGCGTGCGCCCGGTCTGGCCGTGGTGCTGGTCGGTGAAAACCCGGCGTCACAGATTTATGTCGCCAGCAAACGCCGTTCTTGTGAAGAAGTCGGGTTCATCTCCCGCTCTTACGATCTGCCCGCCACCACCACGGAAGGTGAGTTGCTGGACCTGATCGAAAAACTGAATAACGACAGCGAAATCGACGGCATCCTGGTTCAGCTTCCGCTGCCTGCCGGTATCGATAACATCAAAGTGCTGGAACGTATTCATCCGGATAAAGACGTCGATGGCTTCCATCCTTATAACGTCGGCCGTCTGTGCCAGCGCGCGCCGACGCTGCGCCCTTGTACGCCGCGCGGCATTGTGACGCTGTTAGAACGTTACGGTATTGAAACCTTCGGCCTGAACGCCGTGGTGATTGGCGCATCCAACATTGTGGGCCGTCCGATGAGCATGGAATTACTGCTGGCCGGTTGCACCACCACCGTCACCCACCGTTTCACCAAAAATCTGCGCCATCATGTTGAGAATGCCGATCTGGTGGTTGTCGCTGTGGGTAAACCGGGCTTTATTCCCGGCGAATGGATTAAACCGGGCGCGATTGTCATTGATGTCGGTATTAACCGTCTGGAAAGTGGTAAAGTTGTCGGCGATGTGGAATATGATGCCGCCGCCGAGCGAGCTTCCTTTATCACACCGGTGCCGGGCGGTGTTGGCCCGATGACGGTCGCGACGCTGATTCAGAATACCTTGCAGGCGTGCGAGGAATATCATGACGTCAGCGCCAGTAAGTCTTAAACCCTTTGCACTACACAAAAAGTCAGGAATACATGGAAACTTTCTTTCTCGAAAAACACCCGCACGTTGAACTGTGCGATCTGCTCAAATTTATGGGCTGGTGTGACAGCGGCGGTACGGCGAAAGCAGTGATTGCCGAAGGCCAGGTTAAGGTCAACGGTAAAGTCGAAACCCGTAAGCGCTGCAAAATCGTTGCTGATATGAACGTCGAGTTCGCCAGCAACAAAGTCGTGGTGAAAGCGTCCGAATAATCTTTCCGGTAGCGTTGCACGACAAAAGAAAATGCCCTGCAAGCGAAAGCTCACAGGGCATTTTTTTATTTATCGGCAGAGTGAACAGGCCGAAGGCAAATTACTGCTGCGTCACCCACAACACCGGCCATTCGCCACCGCTGCTGTAACCGTCACAACTGGGTTCAGAGGCAAATGCCGCCAGCCGGAACTGTTTACCATCAAACACCCAGCGTGAAGACACGCCACAATCACCGATGCCGCGCCCTTTATCGTAAGTCGAGAGCATACCGGTTTTCGGGTCGAAATCAGCGTTGATCAGTTCCGGCGAATCATCATCTTCGCCCAGTTTGAACGGCATATTCAGCGCCAGATTGTCCATTTTATAAGGCGCCTGACGCGAAACCAGGAAGCCCAGCGCATACAGGTTATACGCGCCCATGTCGCAGTTGACAGTCATCAGGGCTTTATCGTTGCTCAGCGCGAAAATATGCACTTCCCGTTCGGAAGGGTCGAGGCTGCAATCATTATTCTCAATGGTGGCGGCGGCGTTCTGCGTGATGGCCGAAATCTCAGTTTCGGATAATGCATGCGGTTCACTGAAACGCGGCAGAACCGGCGTGGCAGGAATGGGCGGCACGGTATTCGCCGGTTTCGCACCACGATTAATCCAGGCCGTTTTGGTGCCAACGCGCCCCTGCTGCGCATCAATGGCCAGCAACGCGGCTTTGATCCCTTTCAGTGAAACTTCCGGTTTAACGGGCTGAGCCGGGTCAGCTTTCACTGCCAGCTGAATACTGCTGCCTTCGCGGATCGCGGCAATAAAATCATTCACCACCAGACGGTTAGTGGTGGAAAGATGTTTTTTACTGACATCCCATTCACGGTGATTAAAACTCAGTGTCTTACCGTTCATCTGCAAGCGGCTGGCAACCGGCGCATCCGTCGTCTGCTCATCACTGTTACGCTGGTAATCAATGCTGACGGAGGATTTCCCTTCCGGCCCGGCTTCACGGGTGATTTTCATTACCAGTTCCTGCCCGTCCTGCGAATTACGCGCGACGCAGTGATTCAGGTTGTCACAGCTGACCTGCCAGTCGTTATAAATAGCCTGCAACGGCTCAGCCTGGGCGCTAAAAGCCAGCATGGTGGCCAGCAGGCATAAAGGGGCGGTTATCCATCTGCACATTATAAGTTTCAGCTCTGTTCGAAATTATCTTTCTGATAATAGCGTAACCCTCGCCAGGAGACTGCCTTCAATGCAGCATTTTTTACCCGAAATTATAAAGAGATACTCCACCCGCAGGGTTTGCGGCAGACAATAATTTTTCATGACATACGAGAAGCCGCAATGGTGACGCAGGGAAACTTTCAGTACACTGGCTGAGCCAAAAACAAACAATAATGGCGAAAAGGATGAAGATCATTTCTCTGGGAGATACGGATGAAGTTATTGATTTTGATGATAACGCTGTTATCACTGCCGGCGCTGGCTGAAGAGCCTCCGGTGGTGTACGCCGGCACACTGGGTAAAACCAGCATTGTCGTCGAACTCGATTTAAATAAACCTGACGAAGTGACCGGACGGTATTTCTACCAAAAATACCGTCTGGATCTGCCGCTCAACGGAGCGCTGGATGGTCAGGAACTGAAATTACAGGAAGGTCTGGATGATTTCGACGATACACCGCGCCCTGAACTGACGCTGACCAAAGATGAAAACGGTGACTGGCAAGGCAACTGGACCAACCCGCAGGGCAAAACACTGCCGGTTAAGCTGCAACCCGCGCAGTTACCGGCAGCCGCCACGGACGACGGCTATCTCAGTTCGCTGATCCACACCGATCCGTACGAGTATTTGCGTTTATCCGCGCTGCAACTGAAAGCGGGCAAAAACGAAAACTTCATGGGCTATCAGCTGCAATGGTGGACGGAACCGCAATCAAAAATCAGTTTCTTTGAGATTGTCTCCGGTTATCCGGAAGCCAGTTTACCAGCCATTAACCAGAAGCTGCGCGCCCGTCTATGGCAGGAAGTCAGCGGCTGGCATGCCTGTATGCTCGGGGCAAGCCGTTTTGGTCAGGGAGAATATCAGCAAACGGTGACGCCGAAGTTCATGAGTCCCGATGTGGTCAGCATCAGCGTATTTACCTCTTATGACTGCGGCGGTGCGCATCCTGATTTCGGCGAAGCGCCGATCAACCTGAACGCCAAAACCGCAGAAACGCTGACGCTGGAAGATGTGATTTGGGTGGGCGATGGCGCACCGTTCCACTATCTGAATGCTGAAGATCGCGCCCTTACGGGTAAAAACGATGTGGATTTCGATACCTTCGCGCAGTACCGCGATAAGAAATGGGCGCCGTGGCTGGTGAAACAACTGACTGCGGCTTATCCGCAACAGATGAAAAAGCCGACGGAAGAAAGCGAAGACGATTGTGATTATTCAGACCCGTCGGTCTGGCAATTCCCGGCCTGGTATTTCACGCAAAAAGGGCTGTATTTTGATCCGACGTTTGCCCGTGTCATGCGTTCATGCGAAGGCCCGGAATGGTCCGTTCTGCCATGGTCTGCCATGAAAGGCCACGCGGGCAGCACCGCAATAAACCTGGAACACTGAAATAACAAAGGCACCCGCGGGTGCCTTTGCCTCAGATGCATTTTCGCCGGTCATCTTTACGCCAGCCAGCCCTGAATCTGCGCATATTGCAGCAACATAATGGTTTTACCATCTCTGATGCGCCCATCTTTGATCATCGCCAGCGCCTCGGTAAACGGCACCTCCAGCACATCAATGTCCTCGTCTTCCACGCCGCCACCGGCGTTCTGACGCTGCGACTCATCGTATTCTGCCGCGAAAAAATGCACGATTTCGGTCACGCTGCCCGGCGACATATAGGCTTCAAACAGTTTATCTACCTTGCCCACTGCAAAACCGGTTTCTTCAATGGCTTCTTTACGGATGCAATCTTCCGGCGAATCGTTGTCGAGCAAACCGGCGCAGGTTTCCAGCAACATACCGGTCGGGTTGCCATTGACGTAGGTCGGCATACGGAACTGTCTGATCAGCAGAACGGTTTTTTTAGGACGGTTATAAAGCAGAATAGTCGCGCCATTTCCCCGGTCATACACTTCACGGGATTGCGGCTGGCGTTCGCCATTACGTTTGATTAAATCGTAGGTGTATTTGCGAAGAACATACCAGTTATCAGAGAGTAACTGGTTTTGAACGTTTTCGATCCGGGATGACTTGTCATCAGATGACATAAAGCGTGCCTCCGCTCAGAGGGTGAGAGAAGCCAGACATCATAGCGGCATTACACCGCGCACGCCAGATTCAGCCGTGCTCAATTGCATTAAGCAGTTGTTCCCGATGGCGTTCAACCCACTTCGCATCCAGCGGCCCCCAGCCGGAAAGCTGATAATAACCGTCATTATTGCGCACACCCTGCTGCACAAATTCCAGTTCGACACCCATACCCGGTAGCGCTTTCAGTACGTCCTGCAAGGTGCGGCGCGGCCAGCCGGTGATTTCCATCAGTTTTGGTACGTTCGGTTTTTGTTCAGAGTCCAGCAACCAGCAAAGGTAGAGACGACGGGCGAAAACCGAATTTAACATCAAACTCATCTGAACGGCTCCAGTGTGGACATACGAATGCGTGTCATAAAAAAGCAGGCTGTCAAAGCGTAGACGGTATCAGCGAATCTGTCTGCGGCATAACCCTGTGTACAGGGAGGTTTTTTTTACATTATCTCCTTTATTTCTCCACGTTTTATGCGACATGAGAAGGTAAAGTGCATTGACGTAGAACTCCACTCTAACACTTGCTCAGTCCCGTCGGGACGGTTCCGCCTCTGAGACTGCCTATGAGAAAATAGCGCTCAGGGGATTTTTTTGTCAGATTACTGACGTTCTGTTTGTTTGCTGATGTTAGTTACTCACGCCAGAGTGACAACGAGGTTCCTGAAGCATGGCTAACTTTTTTATCGATCGCCCAATCTTTGCCTGGGTTTTAGCGATCATCATTTCCTTGTCCGGCGCACTCGCTATCTATTTTCTGCCGGTTGAACAGTATCCCGATCTGGCTCCGCCAAACGTCAGGATTTCTGCAACCTATCCCGGCGCATCAGCACAAACATTAGAAAATACCGTTACCCAGATTATCGAACAGAACATGACCGGCCTCGATAATCTGATGTACATGTCATCGCAAAGCAGTAATGACGGTAAGTCGCAGATAACCCTGAGCTTTACCGCCGGTACCGATCCCAACGAAGCGCTGCAACAGGTGCAAAACCAGTTGCAGCAGGCGCTGAAACGCCTGCCGCAGGACGTGCAGACGCAGGGTGTGACGGTGTCAAAAACCGGTGATACCAACCTGATGATGGTGGCGTTTGTCTCCACCGACGGCAGCATGGATAAGCAGGATATCGCCGACTATGTGGCGTCCAACATTCAGGATCCGCTGAGCCGCGTGCCCGGCGTCGGCAGCATTGATGCTTACGGTTCACAGTACGCGATGCGCATCTGGCTGGATCCGGACAAGCTCAATAATTACCAGCTGACCACCGCCGATGTGGTCACCGCCATCAAAGCGCAAAACAGTCAGGTCGCTGTCGGTCAGCTCGGCGGCGCACCTTCGGTGGATTTTCAGGCCCTGAATGCCACCATTAATGCCCAGGCACAGTTACAGACGCCGGAACAGTTCCGCCAGATCACCCTGAAAGTGAATCAGGACGGTTCGCAGGTCAAACTTGGGGATGTTTCCACCATCGGTCTCGGCGCGGAAAACTACGCCCTGCTCAGCCGTTATAACGGACAGGCTGCGTCAGGGATGGGCGTTAAACTGGCGTCCGGTGCCAACGAACTGCAAACCGACAAAGCCGTCCGTGCGCGCCTTGATGAGCTTTCTCACTATTATCCGCACGGTCTGAAAGCCGAAATCGCTTACGAGACCACGCCGTTTGTTAAAGCGGCGATCACCGACGTGGTGAAAACGCTGTTTGAAGCGATCGTGCTGGTGTTCCTGGTGATGTATCTGTTCCTGCAAAACTTCCGCGCTACGCTGATCCCGACAATTGCCGTGCCGGTGGTCTTGCTGGGGACGTTCGCCGTGCTGCATCAGTTCGGTTACAGCATCAATACTCTGACGATGTTCGCGATGGTGCTCGCCATCGGCCTGCTGGTGGATGATGCCATCGTGGTGGTGGAAAACGTCGAGCGCGTGATGAGTGAAGAAGGCCTCAGCCCCAGAGAGGCCACGCGAAAATCGATGGGACAAATTCAGAGTGCGCTGGTCGGTATCACCATGGTGCTGTCGGCGGTGTTCGTGCCGATGGCATTCTTCGGCGGCACTACCGGCGCGATTTACCGTCAGTTCTCCATCACCATTGTCTCGGCGATGGTGCTGTCAGTGTTCGTCGCGCTGACGCTGACACCAGCGCTGTGCTCGACCATTCTCAAACCTGTCGCGCAGGGACATCATCACGGTAAACGCGGTTTCTTCGGCTGGTTTAACCGCATGTTTGACCGCAACGCGCGTCGCTACGAAAATGGCGTGGCGAGGGTTCTGCGTAACAGCCTGCGTTATATGCTGGGATATGCCGCACTGGTCGCCTTGCTGGCCGTTATGTTTATCAAACTGCCCACCTCCTTCCTGCCGATGGAAGACCGTGGCGTGTTCACTGTTCAGGTTCAGTTGCCGCCGGGTTCAACGCTGCAGCAGACACAAAAAGTGGTGGAAAAGGTCGAAAAGTATTTCCTGACTGAAGATAAGAAAGACGTGCTTTCGGTGTTCTCAACCATCGGTGCTGGCCCCGGCGGTAACGGGCAAAACGTTGCGCGTATGTTCGTGCGCCTGACGCCATGGGATGAACGCACCGGCACCGACGATTCTTCCTTTGCACTGATTGAGCGGGCGACCAAAGCGTTTAACAAGATAACCGAAGCCCGCGTGATCGCCAGCAGCCCGCCTGCAATCAACGGTCTGGGCAGCGCCACCGGCTTTGATATGGAATTACAGGACCACGCCGGGCTTGGTCATGATGCGCTGATGGCGGCGCGCGATCAGTTGCTGGCCATGACATCCAAAGACAGCAACCTGACCCGCGTGCGTCACAACGGTCTGGATGACAGCCCGCAGTTGCAGATCGATATCGATCAGGTGAAAGCGCAGGCGCTGGGCGTGGCTATCTCTGATATCAACAGCACGCTGAGTACCGCGTGGGGCTCAACCTACGTCAATGACTTCGTTGACCGTGGCCGTGTGAAGAAAGTCTACGTGCAGGCCGCTGCACAATACCGCATGCTGCCGGACGATATTGACCGCTGGTATGTGCGAAACTCCGCCGGAACCATGGTGCCCTTCTCCGCTTTCGCCACGTCGAAATGGCTGACAGGTTCGCCGCGTCTTGAGCGTTACAACGGCTATTCCGCGCTGGAAATTGTCGGTGAACCGGCAACGGGCATCAGCAGCGGTACTGCGATGGATGACATGGAAAAACTGGTCGCGAAGTTGCCGGTGGGTATTGGTCTGGAATGGACAGGTCTGTCGTATCAGGAAAGACTGTCAGGTTCTCAGGCACCGGCGCTGTATGCGATTTCCCTGCTGGTGGTGTTCCTGTGTCTGGCGGCGTTGTACGAGAGCTGGTCCATTCCGTTCTCCGTCATGCTGGTGGTGCCGCTCGGCGTGCTCGGCGCGGTGATTGCCACCTGGCTGCGCGGGCTGGAAAACGATGTGTATTTCCAGGTCGGTATGCTGACCATCATCGGTTTGTCAGCGAAGAACGCCATTCTGATTGTCGAATTTGCCAATGACCTGAATGTTCGCGGGAAGGAACTGCTGGAGGCCACGCTCGAAGCCGCCAGAATGCGTCTGCGTCCGATTCTGATGACCTCGCTGGCATTTGTTTTCGGCGTTCTGCCGATGGCGACCAGCATGGGGGCAGGTTCAGGCAGCCAGCACGCCGTCGGTACCGGTGTGATCGGCGGGATGATTTCCGCCACGGTGCTGGCGATTTTCTTCGTACCGCTGTTCTTTGTATTGATTCGCCGTCGTTTCCCGGGCAAACACACTGCACCGGTAATTGCTGATATCGTGGAAACAGTCCCCGCCGAACACCGGTAAAAACGCCGGATCGCAGGCAACAAAAAAGGCGTTAATTCACATTAACGCCTTTTTTATTCATGATTTACTGGCTGTGAGAATCGTCGCTAAATGCAACGTAATGGTCTTCCTGAACAAACGTTTTTTATAATGACGTGCTGCACTGAGAATAAATCTTTTCTTTGCTTTGTCGGTAACGATGTGGGCAATTACGCTTTCAACATACGGTCGATAAAGTCTTTCCAGTGACCTAATTCTTGCTCTAACATTTTACTCCCCTTGATTGGACGCTGGCAGTATACGTTTATTTTTTGACCATGCAAAAACTCCGTGACTAATTTTTAAGCGCGATCACAATCCCGCCCCGTCTGGATCCTGCCGGCGTTTTGCCTCATTATGTGTCCTTCTCTGACGCCACTTATCAGCGCAGCTAAAAAGCGCTTATTTTACTGACAGGTTACGTTTTTCTATGGCAACAACTTCAGCTCAAAACTCATTTATTCTCTACGGCATAAAAAATTGCGACACCGTTAAGAAAGCCCGCCGCTGGCTGGAAGAAAACGGTGTTGAATGCCAGTTTCATGATTATCGGGTCGAAGGGCTGGATGCCGCGTTGCTGCAGAATTTGTTAGATAAACAAGGCTGGGAAGCGATGCTCAATACCCGTGGCACCACCTGGCGCAAGCTCGATGAGGCCACACGCGCAGCCTGTGATAACGAAGCCAGCGCCAAAGCGCTGATGCTCGAACATCCGGCTGTCATCAAACGTCCGTTTTTACTGGCGCCAGACGGCCAGTCTCTGCTGGGATTCAAACCAGAAAGCTATCAGCAATTCCTTGCACAGGTGAAGTAACATGAGTTGTCCGGTTCTCGATTTAGCGCAACAGTTAATCCGCCGCCCTTCCCTCAGCCCGGACGATGCGGGTTGCCAGGAGATTATGATTGCCCGCCTTGAGGCCATTGGTTTTCACATTGAGCCGATGCATTTTGGCGATACCCTGAATTTCTGGGCGACACGTGGTGAAGGCAAAACCCTGGCCTTTGCCGGGCATACCGATGTGGTCCCTACCGGCGATCATAAGCTGTGGGTTACCGGCCCGTTTGAGCCAACGCTGCGCGACGGCATGCTGTATGGTCGCGGCGCGGCAGACATGAAAGGCTCACTGGCGGCGATGGTAGTGGCAGCAGAGCGGTTTGTCGCCGCCAATCCCCATCATCAGGGTCGTCTGGCTTTTCTCATCACTTCTGATGAAGAAGCCAGCGCCGTCAACGGCACCGTCAAAGTGGTCAACGCGCTGATGGCACGCAATGAGCGCCTTGATTACTGTCTGGTCGGCGAGCCTTCCAGCACCACGCGCGTCGGCGATATTGTGAAAAATGGCCGTCGCGGTTCCATGACCGCCAACCTGCATGTGCATGGCGTTCAGGGGCATGTGGCGTATCCGCATCTGGCGGATAATCCGGTACACCGCGCCATGCCCGCGCTGAATGAGCTGGTCGCCACCGTGTGGGATAACGGAAACGAATTCTTCCCGCCAACCAGCATGCAAATTGCCAATATCAACGCGGGCACCGGCAGCAACAACGTCATTCCGGGCGAACTTTATGTGCAGTTCAACTTCCGTTTCAGCACCGAGCTGACTGATGCCATCATCAAACAGCGCGTCGCCGAATTACTGGATCGCCATAACCTGCAATACACCCTGAACTGGGTGGTTTCCGGCCAGCCATTCCTGACATCACGCGGTGAGCTGGTGGATGCCGTAGTCAATGCGGTGCGCCATTACAGTGAAATCACGCCGGAACTGCAAACTACCGGTGGTACCTCTGACGGGCGTTTTATCGCGCTGATGGGGGCGCAGGTGGTTGAACTCGGGCCGGTCAACGCGACTATCCACAAAATCAATGAATGCGTCCATGCCGCTGATCTACAAGTGCTCAGCCGCATGTATCAGCGCATCATGGAACAATTAGTCGCATGATCACTCACGAGATGCTGACCGGGCGCTCCGCTGCACATCTGGTGATTATCGGCGACGGGCCGCATCGTTTGCAGAAGGAAGCGGCGCAGGCATTCGAAAAAATGCGTCTGGCAGCCCGTGAAGCAGGTTTTGACTTGCAACCGGCCAGCACCTTTCGTGATTTCGATCGGCAACTGGCTATCTGGAATGGCAAATTTCGCGGCGAGCGACCAGTATTAGATAAGAACAGTCAGCCGGTGGATGTCAGCGCGCTGACGACAGCAGAACGTTGCGAGCTGATTTTGCGCTGGTCTGCGCTGCCGGGTGCAAGCCGTCACCACTGGGGCAGTGACCTGGATGTGTACGATCCTTCATTGTTACCGGCGGGTAAGACGCTGCAACTGGAGCCGTGGGAATATGAAGAAGGCGGGTATTTTTATCCGCTGAACCAATGGATGTCAGCGCATATGACAGAATATGGTTTTTACCGGCCGTATGCGGAAGATCGAGGCGGTGTGGCTGTCGAACCCTGGCATCTGAGTTACCGCCCGCTGGCGGCAGAATGTGAAAAACAGCTTACGCCGCAGGTGTTGATCAGTTCCTGGACCGGAAAAGACGTCGCTGCTGCAGACTGGTTAGCCGGGCAAATGGACACTCTTTTCCCGCGATTTATCGCCCTCTCACCCTTTTAAGGAGTACACCATGGAGTGGATTAAAGATTACTGGTGGATCGTTCTGATCATTCTGGTCGGCATGTTTATCAGCGGCATCAAAGAGCTGAACCGCGTTGATGTGAAAAAGTTCCTGAAAGATAAACCTGAGATCCCGCCGCATCGCGACAACAATGCCGAGTGGGATAAAGATGACGACTGGCCAAAGAAAAAGTAATCCCACCCCGGTAGCATCTCACTTTTAATCAATATTAGTCGCGGATAATCTAGCGATTCTCCGCCGATTGACTTTACCTCCTGCCGTTATCATTCAACATGAAACTGATGCACGGAGAGAACAAGTCTTTGCAAACATTACCTATTACCCGGGCGGATCAGGCAGTGCCTGAACGCTTTGACGCGTCGAAATTTCTGGGTCTGGCTCCGTTTCTACGTATGAGCATCGCGGGCGAGGAATGGTCTGACATCGCGCAGATACTGATCACCCGTGCGCAACAGACCCCGGATGACGCCGTATTGTGGATGAACCTTTCCACTGTCATGCTGTGCCTGCAACGCACTGAACTGGGTTTGACGATTCAGAATCAGGCACTGGCGATGCAGCAGGTCTATACCCTTTGCCCCGCGCTACAACCGGCGAAGTTACGCTTACTGATACTCATGGTGCCCGGTACGCTTTCCGCGAATGTGCCGCTGGATTGCCTGCTGGAAAACAGCGACATCGAGCTGATTTATTACTACATCACGCCCGAAGCCCCTTTTGAAGCCCCGATCCCTGAACATGATTTACTGATGGTCGGCATCAGCGCCACTACCGAAAATCTGTTCCTGTTGCAGCAACTGGAAGATGTCACGGAACATTGGCCGGTGCCGGTGATCAATGCGCCACAGCATATCCCGAGTTCTGAACGCCAAACCGCCAGCCGCCTGTTGCAAAACCAACCGGGTTTAGCCATTGCCCAGGCGCATGCGATGACGTTTGCGGCGTTATCTGCCGTCGCTGCCGGAGAAACCACGCTGCACGCTGCGCTGCCTGACAGCAGTTATCCGGTGATCCTGCGCCCTGCGGGTTCGCACGGTGGTCACGGTCTGGAAAAAATCACCGGTCAGGAAGAACTGGCTGATTATCTGACCCGCGTGCAGGTTGAAGATTATTTCCTGTCGCAGTTTATTGATTACAGCAATGAAGACGGTCAGTTCCGTAAGTACCGCATTTCGTTGATCGACGGCGTGCCGTATGCCTGTCATATGGCGATTTCATCCCACTGGATGGTGCATTACGTTAACGCTTTTATGTACGAAGATATCCAAAAGCGTGAAGAAGAAGCCGCATTCCTGAACAACTTCTACGAATTTGCCACCCGCCACCAGCAGGCGCTGAAAGCGATTTATGACACCACGCAGCTCGACTATCTCGGCATCGATTGCAGCGAAACACCGGACGGCGAATTGCTGGTGTTTGAAATTGATCCGGCGATGGTGGTGCACGCAATGGATCTGGAAGTGATGTTCCCGCACAAAAAAATCCACATGAATAAAGTTAAAACAGCATGCCGCGAGTTGCTGTTATCCCGTGCCTTTGCGCACACCGACACCTCTGCTGATGCGTTTAAAGGACAAGAATAAACATGATTTCACGTAACGCCCTGAACTTCTCCGGTGGCCCTGGCGCATTGCCGGAAACCGTTCTCACTCAGGTTGAAGCCGCGATAAAAGAAGTGCCGGAAGTCGGCCTGTCGATCCTCGGTATCAGCCACCGTTCAGACTGGTTTGCCGCCATTGTGCAGGAAACCGAAAACAACATCCGCACCCTGCTCGGCTTGTCGAAAGATTTCCATATCCTGTTCCTGCAGGGTGGCGCAACGCAGCAGTTTTCGATGGTGCCGATGACGCTGTTGCGCGGTCAGAAGCAGGCGGCAGAATATCTGGATACCGGTTACTGGAGCAGTAAAGTCGTGACCGAAGCGCGTCGCGAAGGGCCGGTAAAAGTGCTGTGGAGCGGCGAATCGTGCGGATTCAACCGTCTGCCCTCTGACGAAGAACTGGCATTCTCGCCTGATGCGCCCTATCTGCATTATGTCTCGAACGAAACAGTGGAAGGGTTACAGTTTCAGCGCGTTTTAGGCCGCGACGACGTACCGCGCGTCTGCGATATGTCTTCCGATTTCCTGTCCAAACCGTGCGATGCCAATAAGTTTTCGGTCATCTACGCTCATGCGCAGAAAAACATCGGCCCGGCGGGCGTCACTATCGTGCTGGTGCACGATACCGTGGTGAAAGCGTCATCTGACGAATTGCCATCATTCCTGAATTACCGCCGCCAGGTGGAATCTCATTCCAACCTCAATACGCCGCCGGTATTTGCGATTTATGTGGTGCTGCTGGTCACCCGCTGGCTGCTTAACGACGTCGGCGGTCTGGAAAATATGGAACAAACCAACCGCCATAAAGCAGAACTGTTGTATGCAATGCTCGACAACAGCGACGGTTTCTACAATGGCTGGAGCAGCAAAGCCGACCGTTCACACATGAACGTTGCGTTTAAGTTGCCGGATGCGGATCTGGAGAAGAAATTCCTGGCCGAAAGCCAGGAAGCTGGCTTCTCAGGTCTGGCAGGGCACCGTGCGATTGGCGGCATCCGTGCCTCTATCTACAACGCCCTGTCACTGCCAGCGGCAGAAAAGCTGACGAACTTCATGGATGATTTTATGCGTAAAAACCGCAAATAATCGCCTCAGTCAGACATTAAAAAAACGCCCCCGGTTGTGATGCAGCCGGGGGCGTTTTTCAATAAAAGTGGCAATAAAATCAGTGCTGATGCGACTTCGGTTCGTAATTTTGCAAATGCGCTATCGCCGTATTAATCATGTGCGAATCCAGCCCGTGTCCCATACCTGGCTGAAGATTGAGCGTACATTCACAGCCCAATGATTTCAGACGTTCTGCCGCACTTTTCGACTGGAACGGATTAATCACCGGATCCTGTTCGCCATGAATGAAATGCACCACCGTACCGGCGGCAATCGGTTTTTCCGGAAGCGTTGAAAAACGCCCGCTGAACGCGATAATGCGCGACGCCAGATGCTCTTCCACTTTCGTCGATTCCAGCGTCATGATGGTGCCCTGCGAAAAGCCGACTAATGTGGTGTGTTCCGGCGTAACGCCGGTTTTTTGCTGCCAGTCACGGACAATCTGCACAAAAGCTGGCATTGCGGCATCCACTCGCGGCTGACGGTTTTGTTCGGTCACGCCCTGCACGGAAAACCACTGGAAGCCCCGGCCAAAATCACAAATATCCGGGCTGCCGACGCTTATCACCTGCGCCTGCGGGAATGAAACAGCGAAAAACTTACCGATTTCGCCCATAGAAATCGGGTTATCACCCACGCCATGAAATAATAAAATCAGCTGGTTAGCGATTTCTTCCGGCTGCTGGACGATAATTTGTTCTGAGCTCATTGCTCTCTCCCGTTGTCATTTAATGAGTTCACTATACGCCGCCCGCCGGTCAGTGAAATCGGGTTTTATTGAACGAGTCTTTCCATTTTTTGCAATGAAACCGCTGATTTATTCAGCCATTCCCGCGGCTTTCAGCGCCTGTCGTGTCTCCTCACGCCAGCGCGAAACCAGCGCTTTACGGCCGGAAAGCTTCAGCGACATGACGACTTGCGCGACACTTTGCCCCTGTTGCAGATGCGCACGCAACGCCGTCAGTGGCAAAGTGCTGTGCAACAGCACGCGACTGAGCGCCGGTAAACTGCTTTCCAGCGGACGATGGGCGAACGCAAATCCGTTCAGTTCGCGCCAGTCGGCATCATCGGGTTGCGTATCCGCAGTGGTATCGAGCGGCAGGGTTAAATCCATCTGAGGCGCCAGCCAGCGCCAGTCACGGTCAAGCTGATGCACGGCTCTGTCCGCCAGTGCCTGCCCCGCCGCGCTCAGCGGTAATATCGCCATCGCGGCATAACAGCCGCTACTGGCTTCTTTCTGCATACTGACGCGCACCAGCCGGAATCCGGCCTGTTGCCATAATGACGCCAGATCTGACGTGTAGCCAAAACTCACCGACAGGAAATCCAGCCCCGCCTGCTGTTTTTGCGCTGCTAACAAATCACGGGCAATACCCCGACGGCGAAACGCGGGATGTACCGCAATCCGGCTGACACGCCGTGAACGCATAACGGCAGCCTCGGGGAAACCCGCGTGCGCGGCGAGAGACTGCGCCACCAGATTACCGCGCGGACGTCGCCTGCCCGCCCAGACTTCCTGCGCCAGTTCAGCACTCAGCCCGCCTTCATCCACCAGCCATAATGCGCCGGTCAGGGTGTTTTTCTGTCGTGACGCACTGAATGTCATGCCCGGCGCATCCAGCAAACGCCGCAGATCCAGCGGCGACGTGCGGTAGTGCGCGCTGGTCAGCAGGCCGTAGAATTCCTCTAACAGCGCCGGTTCACTCAGCCAGTCGTCGGCATCAATGGAGAAAATTTCTGATGTGCCGCCCGTCTGTTCTGCTACAGGCAAATGCTCGTCAAACAACAATAACTGACTGATAAACGGCTCAAGCGTGTCGGATGATGACCAGCGGACCGGGGAATTCAGACGCAGGTCATGCCACCGCGGCAGGGATGCACAGAATTTAAGTAAGAACCCGCGTCCGGTGCCTTCATATCCCTGAACCGTAGTGGTCAGTAACACACGCGGAAAAGCCGCGATAATTTCCGAAAGCATCGGCGTCGGAATTGCCGCCGCTTCGTCGATAATCAGCCAGTCAATGTCCGTTACCGCGCCTTCGCGGCATAATGAAAGCAACGCATCCGGCGCGATAAAGCGGGCAGACTCTGTTTGATGATTGAGAATCTGGCTGGCTGAGGCTTTCGCCGGTGCGGTTACCCAACAGGTGCCCGGCCACTGTCTGGCAAGCATTCCCGCCAGCGTCGATTTGCCACGGCCACGGGCAGCCGTCAGCACCCATACGCCGGACTGAGCCTGCATCAGTTGTTGTAAAATCTGCGATTGTTCAGCGGTGGGCTGACCGTCGGGTGGCAGCCAGTCGGGTGCTGCTGGCAGCGGGGGGATATCAAAAGGCTGATCCTGCCGGCAAACCGTAATGTTGCGATCTTGTTCGAGCAAAGATCGGAAACGGCGGATGAAACGCGGCGTCGGGATCGCCTGCGGTTGTTCGCTCCAGCGCAGGCTGTCCGCGTCCGGCGTGTCAGACCAGGCGTTCCATTCCGGTATTAGCAGAATCAGCCAGCTTCCGGCTTTCAATGTGCCGGAAAATACCGCCAGCGCCTCGGCATTGAGGCCATAACGCGCATCAAACACACCGTGAAAAATGTCCTGTCCGAGCAACGTCTGCGCAACTGAAGGCGGGCAGGATGTGACGCCATCAGGCGGTGAATCACTCAGCCACAGCCAGTCACCGGCACTTTGGGCAGCGAACAGAACAGCCTGTTGTTCACACCACTGCGTCCCGCCACTGAACACCAGCAAACGCCGGACACCCAGCCGCTGCATCTGCTGCTGTAGCAACGTCGCAGACATGTCAGGTTTTCCCGACAATCATCGATAACAGACCGGCAGCAATCAGCGGCCCGACCGGTACGCCTTTAAACAACGCCACGCCCAGCACGGTGCCGACTAACAGGCCAGCCACCAGATGCGGCTGCGTACCCATCAGCGTCAGGCCACGTCCGCCAAGCCACGACACCAGCACACCCACCAGAATGGCGACAATAGATTTCCAGTGGAGGAAAGAATGCACCATGGTGCTGGCGCTGATTTTTCCGCTGGCAATCGGCGCCATCACGCCAATGGTCAGAATAATAATGCCGATAGTCAGGCCGTATTTTTCTATCCACGGAAAAAAACTGTTCAGTGGCGTAATACGCACCGTGAGGAGGAAGAACATTGCGATGGTGACGGCGCTGTTGTGGCTGATAATGCCCAGACCAGCGAAAACAAGTAAGATCAATAGGGTTGGATCGAGAAAAGCCATGGCATTCCCAGCGGTTCAACATGAAAATGAAAGAGAGGCCCGGGGAGCCTCTCTGGATCGGTCATTGATTATTGAACAGTTTTTAGCAGCAGACCAGCGCTTCCTGCCACTTAATCAGCGGCTGGCAAAGGTATTACACTGATCCGGATTACCGGTATCGAAGCCGCGTTTGAACCAGGTATAACGCTGCTGGGAAGTACCGTGAGTGAAGCTGTCCGGCACCACGCGCCCCTGACTTTGCTGTTGCAACCGGTCATCGCCGATGGCCTGCGCGGCATCCAGCGCTTCTTTCAGATCGCCCTCTTCGAGAACATTTTGCTGCTGCATCGCGTGCCCCCAGACACCGGCGTAACAGTCAGCCTGTAATTCCATTTTCACCGACAACTGATTTACCACAGTCTGCGACGCGCCCTGCTGCATCTCGCGAACCTTGCGTTCGGTGCCCAGCAAATTCTGCACATGGTGGCCGACTTCGTGCGCCACCACATAGCCCTGCGCAAAATCACCGCCCGCGCCGAGTTTGTTCTGCAATTCCTGATAGAACGACAGATCGATATACACCGTGCTGTCCGCCGGACAATAGAACGGCCCCATCACTGACTGGCCGGTGCCACAACCGGTGCGGGTCGCGCCGCGATACATCACCAGTTTGGGTTCACGATAAGTCATGCCCTGCCGCTGGAAAATCTCTTTCCAGGTGTCTTCCGTCGAAGCGAGGATCACCGAGGTGAATTTTGCCTGCTCGTCATCTTTCGGGCTGATGGATTGTGACTGTGTTTGCTGCATGCCGCCGGACTGACCGCCGTCAATCAGCGGAGTGAGGTCGATACCGTAATACCCGGCCACCAGCACCACGATGATGATCACGATACCGCTTTTGCCACGGATCGGCAGGCGCATTCCTCCGCCGCCTAAACCGCCGCCGTTAGATCCCTGTCCGCGTCTGTCTTCTACATTGTCGCTTTCGCGACGCCCTTGCCAACGCATAGATACCTCCAACCTGTTTTTTTAAGACTAGCCAGCACACGCAGTTAATACCATCTGCGAAAGGACGTAAGTTTAGTGGCGGAGGAATTAAATGAAAGGAATCAGTGTTAAAACAAGAAAATTAAATGCAGGAAAGAGAACGGGTGACGGAGGCCATCACCCGTTTAGTGCATACCGCGTAAACGATTGCGTAGTCTGGCTAAAAAAATAACGTGCAGCTTAGTCCAGTTTCACACCGATACGGTGAGCGACTTCTTCGTAAGCTTCGATCAGGCCACCCAGGCTCTGGCGGTAACGGTCTTTGTCCATTTTGTTCAGGGTTTCTTTATCCCACAGGCGGCTGCCGTCAGGAGAGAACTCATCACCGAGCACCACTTCCCCGTTGAACAGACCGAATTCCAGTTTGAAGTCGACCAGGATCAGACCGGCATCATCAAACAGTTTGCTCAGCACGTCGTTGGCTTTGTAGCTCAGCTCTTTCATGCGCGCGAGGTTTTCTTCGTTCACCCAGCCAAACGTCTTGCAATACGATTCGTTGATCATCGGGTCGTGCATGGCGTCATTTTTGAGGAACAAATCGAACAACGGTGGGTTCAGTTCCAGACCTTCTTCAATGCCCAGACGTTTTACCAGCGAACCAGCAGCACGGTTACGGATCACGCATTCAACCGGGACCATATCCAGTTTTTTCACCAGCACTTCGGTGTCAGACAGCAGGCGTTCCATTTGAGTAGGAATACCGGCTTCTTCCAGCTTAGCCATGATGAAATGGTTAAATTTATTGTTAACCATGCCTTTACGGTCGAACTGCTCAATACGCTGACCATCCAGTGCTGACGTATCGTTACGGAACTCCAGTACCAGAAGGTCCGGGTTTTCGGTGGTGTAGACGGTTTTCGCCTTGCCGCGATACAACTCAGCTAACTTTTGCATCTTTACTTACTCCAGTGGAAAAAACAGATGTAAAAAGGGGCCGGAGCCCCTTGGTATTATTTTGCGTTACTCTGGCTAAACGCGGCCTGCATGACCGCCACCATCGCATCGTTCTGCGACTGGCTGAGAGCATGTCCTTTTGGATCAAGGAACTGCAAACTACTACGGTTGTCGAGGTCGCCAACCTGAAGTTTGTAATCACCGGAAGTCAGCCCCGGATCTTTCGCACCCAGTGTCTGCCACGCATCGTCATTCAGCGGTTTGTAGGTCACAGACAATGTGCCTTGCGGACGGCTGCTGTCGGTCACTTTCATGCCGACTTTTGTCAGGGCATTTGGCAGGCGATCCCACACAACACCGTAGCTCTCACGAACAATCAGCACCGGCAGGCCGGTATCATCTGCACCGCTCTGAACATCAATCTCACCAACACGACGGTTGTCGAGGCGTGCCTGAGTATCCTGCTGCACTTTATCCAGGTTCGCCGTGATGGCGTTCATCATCTGGCTGTTGTAACGCTGGATTTCAGCAGAAGAGGTCACAGGTTTATCCTGTTGTTTCAGCTCAAGCGTTTTCACCGTCAGTGCTAACTGGTAACTCTGCTGTTTCACGCTGATCTGATAACGCCCCTGATACTGGAAGTCTTCATCCGCACGATTCCAGTCAACGAAATCGGTGGTCAGTGTCTGGTTAGCATCATCACGGTTGGCAATTTTGAAATTATTTTGCTCAACCGCTTTCACGACGTTATTCCACAGATCACGGTTCTGCGCGGTATTTTCCAGCAACACGGTGCTGCTGTTGCCAGAGAATTGCGTCTGGGAACCGCTCAGCAGCGCCAGTGGCTGGGATGGTGGACGGATGTCGAGCTGTTTGCCCACGGCGCCCTGCATTGATCCTGCCTGAACTTCATACGTTCCGTTCTGCACGGGAAGAATCATCCCGACCGGCGCTTTCAGCTCATGCAGACCTGACGCATCCAGGTAGGCTTCATCGCCACTTACCTGGCGTTTGTAACGTTGATCGCTTGAACAGGCGGCCAGCAGCATGATCAGGGAAACCCCGACCACTTTTGCTACGGCCGTTTTCTGCAATCGGGTCATCTGGAAACTGTTCTTGTCAAATAAAGAGGCCATCAAATCTTCCTAAGAGTTACAGCAAACCGGCGCTTTTTAATGCTTCTTCCACGACCGGACGGGCAGCATCTGTTAACGGCGTCATAGGCAGACGCATCGTATCGGTTGCCATCAACCCCAGTGCCTTACAGGCCCATTTCACCGGGATTGGGTTTGCTTCTACAAACAAATTCTGATGCAAAGGCATCAGGCGCTGATTCAGGCGACGCGCTTCGGCAAAGTTGCCAAGCGCTGCCAGCTCACAAAGTTGGGCCATTTCACGGGCAGCTACGTTAGCCGTGACGGAAATAACGCCCTTACCACCGAGTTGCATAAAGTCCAGACCGCTGGCGTCATCGCCGCTCAGCAAAATGAAATCTTCATCATCAACCAGCACTTGGATCTGACTAACCCGACTTAAGTTCCCTGTTGCTTCTTTAACAGCAACAATATTCTTCAATTTTGCTAAACGCGCGATAGTCTGCGGCAACATATCGCAGCCGGTACGTGAAGGCACGTTGTAGAGAATTTGCGGCAAAGAGGTATTTTCAGCGATGGCTTTGAAGTGCTGATACAGACCTTCCTGCGTCGGACGGTTGTAATAAGGGGTGACTGTCAGGCAACCAACAACGCCACTTTTTTCAAAACGTTGCGTAAGAGAAATCGCTTCAGCAGTCGCGTTTGCGCCAGTGCCTGCGATAACAGGGATGCGTCCATCAGCCAGTTCCAGCGTCTGTAAGACCACGTCACCGTGCTCTTCATGGCTCAACGTGGCCGACTCGCCGGTCGTGCCAACGGAAACGATCGCCGCAGTACCACTGGACACATGATAATCAATCAGTTTTTTCAGACTCGCGCGATCGACAGCACCTTTGGTGTCCATCGGCGTAACCAGTGCAACAATACTTCCCGTAAACATTGACCTTCCCCTCCACAAACAGGTCACTCATGGTACTTTTGACACCACTGCAAAAGCAAGCAATCAACGAGCGGTAACCGCTTGTCCGGCGGTTTTTTTTATGTTTACCTTGGGAATACTCCCAAGCACGACAGGAAGACCTATTTTGCCGCAGCCACAACAACATTATCTCGTGATCACCGCCTTAGGCGCTGATCGTCCGGGTATCGTCAACACCATTACCCGTCAGGTCAGCAGCTGCGGCTGTAATATTGAAGACAGCCGTCTGGCGATGCTCGGTGATGAGTTTACGTTTATCATGCTGCTTTCCGGAAGCTGGAACGCGATTACACTGATCGAATCCACCCTGCCGCAAAAAGGCGCAGAGCTGGAATTATTGATCGTGATGAAGCGAACCAGTGCACATGAACGCCAGCCAATGCCTGCTACGGTCTGGGTGAAAGTGGAGGTGAAAGACTCTCCGCATCTGATCGAACGTTTTACCGATTTATTCGATACGCATCAGATGAATATCGCCGAACTTGCCTCAAAAACGCGCCCGGCAGATGCCGCCACGCCGGCGCAGTTATCGATTCAAATAACGGCACACAGCGCAGCCAATACCGATGCGGCAATTATTGAGCAGGCGTTTCATCAGCTATGTACAGAACTGAAAGCGCAAGGCAGTATTAACGTGGTTAGTTATTCTGAGAATGAAGATAAACTGCAGTAATCGCTAAGAGATATGGAGAAAGACAATGAGCCCACTGAAAGCCGGTGACCCTGCGCCGCAATTTAGTTTGCCCGACCAAGACGGTGAACAAATTAATCTGGCCGACTTCCAGGGACAGAAAGTCCTGGTCTATTTCTATCCTAAAGCCATGACGCCGGGCTGTACCGTACAAGCCTGCGGACTGCGCGATAACATGGATCAGTTAAAAAATGCCGGAGTGGAAGTGCTGGGGATCAGCACCGATAAACCGGAAAAACTGTCGCGTTTTGCTGAGAAAGAGTTGCTGAACTTCACCTTGTTGTCCGATGAAGATCATCAGGTCTGTGAGCAGTTTGGCGTCTGGGGTGAAAAATCCTTTATGGGGAAAACCTACGACGGCATCCATCGCATCAGCTTCCTGCTCGACGGCAATGGCAAAGTCGAGAAAGTGTTCGACGATTTCAAAACCACCAATCACCATGACATCGTCATGGCCTACCTCAACGGTAAATAGCCGACACGGTCAGATTGTGGAGACAAAAAAAGCGCAGACGCGCTTTTTTTATTGGGTGCGGTAAGCAGAAAAAATCAGACCGTTTCGTTGAGTGATTCATCCGGCCAGACGTGAACCACGGCTTTGACCAGCGTCGCCAGCGGTATGGCAAAGAACACCCCCCAGAATCCCCACAGACCGCCAAACACCACGACAGAAAGAATAATCACCAGCGGATGCAGGTTCACGGCCTCGGAGAACAACAGCGGCACGATCACATTACCGTCCAGCCCCTGCACCACCAGATAGGCGACGAAAAGCGTCCAGAAATCCGCGCCCAGCCCCCACTGGAACATCGCGACAATCACCACCGGAATGGTCACCAGCATCGCGCCGATATACGGGATCAGAACGGATACGCCGACCAGCACCGCCAGCAGCAGCGAATAATGCAAATCCATCACCCAGAACACCAGATACGTGGCCACTCCGACGATAATCATTTCGAGCACTTTGCCGCGAATATAGTTGGTGACCTGCTGATTCATCTCCACCCAAACCTGTCCGGCCAGCCCGCGATCGCGGGGCAGAACGCGACGCACGGCACTCAGCATCTGCTCTTTATCTTTGAGCAGAAAGAACACCATCATCGGCACCAGAATCAGGTAAATTGCCAGCGTCAGTAAACCGACCAGCGAGGCCAGTGAATATTTCACTACTGACTCACCCAGCCCGGATAATTTGCTGCGCATGTTTTCCGCCATCATATCGATGATGCCCGCATCCACCAGCGCCGGATAACGCTTCGGCAATGTTGCGGCGAAATCATAAAAGCGGTTCAGCATGCTCGGTAAATCGGTCATCAGGTTCACACCCTGCTGCCAGGTCACCGGGGCAATGACAAACATACCGAGCAGCAAAATACCGGCAAAAATAATCAGCACCACGCTGACCGACAGCGTGCGCGAAAGCCCGACATGTTGCAGACGCACCGTCGGCCATTCCAGCAAATAGGCGAGTACGATCGCCACCAGAAGCGGCGCAAGGATACCATTGAGAAAATAGAGGATGCAGAATCCTGCGACCAGAATCGCCAGCAGCGCGATAGCCTGCGGGTCGGTAAAGCGACGGCGATACCACTGTAATAACATATCCAACATTAATAAAACGCTCCTGTAATTTCGGGTCTGGCATCTACGCGCTGTTCGTTCCCTGCGCGCTCAGACACAAGTAACTATTTAAAAAATTCGTTGTCACACGACTGTAGCTTCGGAGTGTTTTAAACTCTCACGCGGATAGCTACTATAGAGACCAGCGCAGAGAAAAGCGCAAGAAAATAATGGTCTGACTGACTGTCCGCAGAAGAAAGGCTCGCAAAGCTCATCGGTATCGCGGTTAACTTATTGGGAAGCAAATGTTTATGGTCATGCGGTTGAAAAAAAGGGTGATTGCCCTGTGTCTGGGCAGCCTGCTGGCGGGTTCCATACCGCCCGCCGGTGCGGATGACAGTTCATTCTGGTCAACCCCCGTGAGCCCCGTAAAAAGCCCTAACTCGCCGTTAGCCCCGCCGGTGAGCGACCAATTACCGGACATCGGCACCACTGCGGGCGGCACGCTCAGTATTAATCAGGAATTACAGATGGGCGATTTTTATGTCCGTCAGATGCGCGCCAGCACGCCGCTGATTAACGATCCACTGCTCAATCAATACATCAACGAACTGGGGCAACGGCTGGTGGCGCATGCCTATTCCGTCCGCACGCCGTTCCATTTTTTCATCGTCAATAATGATGAGCTGAATGCCTTCGCCTTCTTTGGCGGCAATGTGGTACTTCACTCATCACTGTTCCGTTATACCGATAACGAAAGCCAGCTGGCGTCCGTCATGGCGCACGAAATTTCCCACGTGACCCAGCGCCATCTGGCGCGTGCGATGGAAGACCAGCAACGTAACGCGCCGCTCACCTGGGTGGGGGCGCTGGGGTCAATTCTACTGGCGATGGCCAGCCCGCAAATGGGCATGGCGGCACTGACCGGCACGCTGGCGGGTACGCAACAAGGCATGATCAGCTTCACGCAGGGCAATGAGCAGGAAGCCGACCGTATCGGCATTCAGGTCTTACAGCGTTCGGGGTTTGATCCGCAGGCGATGCCCGCCTTCCTGCAAAAACTGGCAGATCAGGCGAGCTACTCGACCCGTCCGCCGGAAATGTTGCTGACGCACCCGTTGCCCGACAGCCGTCTGGCCGATATCCGTAACCGCGCCAACCAGATGCCGCACCCGATTGTGCAATCTTCACAAGATTATACCCTGGCGAAAGTACGCATATTGGGGATGTACGGTTCAGAGAGCTTCCCGCTGAGTGACGACTATCTGCTGAAACTGAGCAATGGCAATATCCGCGAGCAACTGGCGGCAAAATACGGCCATGCACTGCAATTTTATAAAGCCAAAAAATACGATCAGGCGCGGACGATCCTTGAACCGCTGCTGGCTCAGAATCCGGGCAACGAATGGTTACTCGATTTAGCCACCGATAATGATATCGACAGCAAACGTGCGCCGCAGGCGATAGCGCGTCTGGAGCAGGCCGGTGCGGCCAGCAGTGCCAACGCCGTGCTGCAACTCAATCTGGCCAATGCTTATCTCGAAGGCGCGAAACCGGCCAATGCCATGAAAATCCTCAACCGCTATACTTTCAATTATCCGGGTGATCCGAATGGTTGGGATTTGTTGTCTCAGGCCGCTGCCGCCCAGGGTTTACGTGCGCAGGAACTGGCTGCCCGTGCGGAAAGCGTGGCATTAGTCGGACGTCTGGATCAGGCGATTGAAATGCTGAGCAATGCCAGCGCATTACAAAAATTAGGCAGTCTGGAACAGGCCCGTTATGACGCACGAATCGACCAGCTTCGTCAGTTGCAGCAGCGATTCCGTCAGTATCAGAAAGGCTGATTTCAGTGCCAAAATGGAGGGAATTTTATGCAACACGACGTCGCAATCTATCATAACCCGGCATGTTCGAAGAGCCGTGAAACCCTGAAGTTGCTGGAAGCAGAAGGCATTGAACCGCAAGTGATTTTGTATCTGGAAACGCAGCCGTCAGTGGATAAGCTGAAAGAATTGATCGGCCTGCTGGGTTTCAGCTCAGCACGTGAACTGATGCGTAAGGGTGAGCAGATTTATAAAGACATGAATCTGAAGGATACCAGTCTGAGCGAGGACGCGCTGTTACAGGTGATGGCCGATCATCCGCGGCTGATTGAACGTCCGATTGTGGTGGCCAACGGCAAAGCGCGTTTAGGGCGTCCGCCGGAACAGGTCAAAGAGATTTTATAACCCCGCGCTTTCAGTTCGGGTTCAGTGCTAACGAACCCGGACATCCCTTCCTGTCACAACCCGAGAATTTCTTTCACGAACGGGATCGTCAGTTTCCGCTGCGCCGTAATCGAAGCGCGATCGAGCTGATCCAGGGTCATAAACAACGTACGCATTTCCCGATCCAGACGTTTGAGCAGGAAACGGCCCACGTCTTCCGGCAGTTCAAACCCGCGCAGTTTAGCGCGTAGCTGCAATGCCTGAAGTTTTTCTTCATCGGAAAGCGGCTGAAGTTTGTAGATTTGCCCCCAGTCGAGACGGGAAGCCAGATCCGGCAGGCTGAGATTGAGCTGACGCGGAGGTCGATCGCCGGTAATAAACAGGCGCGTACGGCCGGTTTCAAGAATGCGGTTATAGAGATGGAAAACAGCCGCTTCCCATTCATCATCACCGGCAATGCCTTCGATATTATCGATGCACACCAGCGCCAGGTGCTCCATACCGTCCAGCACTTCAGGCACGAAATACGCGCGTTTGTCTAATGGCACATAACCGACGGCTTCACCGCGCTGTGATAATTCGGCGCAGGCTGCATGCAGCAAGTGGCTGCGGCCGCCGCCCTCGCGTGACCAGAAATAAATATAAGTGCCGTGTTCCTGATGCAATGCGCTCTGAATGGCAGAAAGCAGAGAGGGGTTTTCCCCCGGATAAAAACTGGCAAAGGTTTCATCATCGGGAAGATAAAGTGGCAAAGAAAGCTGTGCCGGCGTATTCAGAAGCACCTCAACCAAAGCGGTATAATGACCGCAGATGTTGTCACGTCAATAAAAGGAACTGCCGAATTCTAGCAAGGATCCGTTGTGAAATGAACTGTGCCCGGTGCAACCGCTTGCGATCCGAGCACCTGACCGGCTGGCAATACACCCGCCGGTCAGGGATTCACTTAAAAACGTGCAGATCAGACCGGCGGATTTTCCCGCTCATCTTCAACATCAATGATCTGTTCTTCGCCACGGAAAATCTCGATAACTTTGAACAGCAGACTCAGGAAAATGCCCACGATCGTTGCCAGCGCCATGCCTTTCAGCTCCGCTGCACCAATGTGGATTTTCGCGCCGCTGACACCGATGATCAGGATCACTGCGGTCAGGATCAGGTTTTGTGCTTTATTGTAATCCACTTTCGATTCAATCAGCACGCGGATACCGGATGCACCAATCACACCATAAAGCAGCAATGAAACGCCGCCCATCACCGGTACCGGCACAGCCTGGATGGCTGCCGCCAGTTTGCCGATACAGGAAAGCAGAATAGCCAGAATGGCCGCGCCGCCAATAACCCAGGTGCTGTATACCTTGGTGATGGCCATGACGCCGATGTTTTCACCGTACGTGGTATTTGGCGTTGAGCCGAAGAAACCGGACAATACGGTCGACAAACCGTTTGCCAGCATCGAACGGTGCAGGCCCGGATCACGCAGTAAATCTTTCTTCACAATGTTTGCCGTCACAACCAGATGCCCGACGTGTTCGGCAATAACCACCAGCGCCGCAGGCAGGATCGTAAGGATGGCGACCCATTCAAAACGTGGCGTATAGAAGGTTGGCAGCGCGAACCAGTGCGCATTCTCGATCGTTGAGACATCCACCACCCCCATAAAGAACGACAGTGCATAACCCACCAGCACGCCGATCAGGATCGGGATAATCGCCAGGAAACCACGGAACAGCACGGACCCCAGAATGGTCACAGACAGTGTCACCAGCGAAATGGTAATGGTGGTGGAATCCACCGCCGCGCCCTCGGCAGGTAACAGACCCGCCATATTCGCCGCCACGCCCGCGAGTTCCAGTCCGATGACGGCAACGATTGCGCCCATCGCCGCAGGCGGGAATATCACGTTAATCCAGCCAATCCCGGCTTTCTTAACAATCAGCGCCACCAGGCAGAACAACAGCCCGCAGGCAATAAAACCACCGAGCGCCACCTCATACCCCATCGGTAACAGCAACAGCACCGGGGAAATAAACGCGAAGCTCGAGCCAAGGTAAGCCGGTATTTTCCCTTTACAGACAAATAAATACAGCAAAGTCCCTATGCCATTGAACAGCAGCACCGTTGCCGGGTTGATCTTAAACAGAATGGGCACCAGAACGGTGGCACCAAACATGGCAAACAGATGCTGGAAACTCAGGGGAATCGTCTGCAGCAATGGCGGACGTTCGCTTACCCCGATGACACGACGGGTCATGAATGTGATCCTCTCAATGGTGTGATGTTGTATATGACGAGCAAAAAAAAGCCGACTGATTAGTCGGCTAAACGCTTATTTATTTCGTACCAAATATCTTGTCGCCCGCATCGCCGAGCCCCGGGATGATGTAGCCTTTATCGTTGAGTCCCTGATCCACCGAGGCGGTGTACAACTCAACGTCCGGGTGTGCGGCTTCGAGAGCAGCGATCCCTTCCGGCGCGGCAACCAGCACCAGCACTTTAATGCTCTGGCAGCCGGCTTTTTTCAGCAGGTCGATGGTGGCAATCATAGACCCCCCCGTCGCCAGCATCGGATCAACCACCAGTGCCAGACGTTCTTCAATGTTAGAAACCAGTTTCTGAAAATACGGCACAGGCTTGAGGGTTTCTTCATCACGGTACACGCCGACCACACTGATACGCGCACTCGGAACGTGTTCCAGTACGCCTTCCATCATGCCCAGACCGGCACGCAGGATAGGCACTACGGTAATTTTCTTGCCTTTAATCTGATCGATTTCAACCGGGCCATTCCAGCCTTCGATCGTCACTTTTTCAGTTTCTAAATCAGCAGTCGCTTCATACGTCAGCAGACTTCCCACCTCAGAAGCCAGTTCGCGAAAACGTTTCGTGCTGATGTCGTTTTCACGCATCAGGCCCAGCTTGTGTTTCACCAGCGGGTGTTTCACCTCGACGATCTTCATTATTTATTCTCCTAAGGTGGTTGAGCTGCAAAAAAAAATCGCGAGATTATAACGCCATTTTTTTTGAACGCCATACCAAATAGCCTGATCTGGATCATCAGTAACCCGGTTAGAGTATAGACAGCCTAAAACTCATCATCGAATAAGGCGCTCGCAAACGTTTGCTTCCACTGTTAGAATTGCCCCGCTTTATTCTTCAACCACCAACCCAAACCGCCGTGGGGACTTCGCAGTGACCGACAAAACCTCTCTCAGCTATAAAGACGCAGGCGTAGATATCGATGCCGGTAACGCATTGGTAGACCGCATTAAAGGTGTAGTAAAACAGACTCGCCGCCCTGAAGTGATGGGTGGACTGGGCGGTTTTGGTGCCCTCTGCGCGCTGCCGCAAAAATATCGTGAACCCGTACTGGTTTCGGGTACCGACGGCGTTGGCACCAAGCTGCGTCTGGCGATGGATTTGAAACGCCATGATACTATCGGTATCGATCTGGTCGCGATGTGCGTCAACGATTTAATCGTTCAGGGCGCTGAACCGCTGTTCTTCCTCGACTATTACGCCACCGGCAAACTGGACGTCGATACTGCCGCCAGCGTGATCACCGGTATCGCAGAAGGCTGTAAACAGTCTGGCTGTGCGTTAGTCGGCGGTGAAACCGCTGAAATGCCGGGCATGTATCACGGCGAAGATTACGACGTGGCAGGCTTCTGCGTGGGTGTGGTGGAAAAATCAGAAATCATCGACGGCAGCAAAGTGGCTGACGGGGATGTGCTGATCGGCCTGGCCGCCAGTGGCCCGCATTCCAACGGTTATTCTCTGGTGCGCAAAATTCTGGAAGTCAGTAAGACTGACCCGGAAACCACCGATCTGGCAGGCAAACCGCTGGCCGATCACCTGCTCGCACCAACCAAAATTTACGTGAAATCGATTCTGAACCTGATCGAAAACGTGGATGTTCACGGCATCGTCCATCTGACCGGTGGCGGCTTCTGGGAAAATATCCCACGTGTATTGCCGGACAACACGCAGGTGATTATCGACGAATCAAGCTGGCAGTGGCCGGATGTCTTCACCTGGCTGCAAACCGCCGGTAATGTCAGCCGTCACGAAATGTACCGCACCTTTAACTGTGGTGTGGGCATGCTGGTGGCACTTCCGGCAGAACTGGCCGATCAGGCGATTGCATTACTGAACGATAATGGCGAAAAAGCGTGGAAAATTGGCTACATTAAAGCCTCTGACTCCGCTGAACGCGTGGTTATTGAATAAAACCAGTAAATCAACTGACTGAAGACGGGTAGCAAAATGAAAAGGATTGTGGTGCTGGTATCGGGCGAGGGGAGCAATTTACAGGCCCTGATTGATGCCTGCCAGCAGGGACGAATTAACGCAACACTCAGTGCGGTCTTCAGCAATAAAGCAGCTGCATACGGGCTTGAAAGAGCCCGTTTAGCCGGTATTCCCGCGCATGCACTGGATGTTAAGGCTTACCGGGACCGGGCGGAATTTGACGTTGCACTGGCGGATGCCATTGACACTTTCCAGCCTGATCTGGTGGTACTTGCCGGTTATATGCGTATTCTGACCGCTGAATTCGTCCAGCGCTTTGCCGGACGCATGATCAACATCCACCCTTCCCTGCTGCCAAAATATCCGGGTCTGCACACCCACCGTCAGGCCATTGAAAATCAGGATGCGGAACACGGTACGTCCGTGCATTTTGTGACTGAAGAACTCGATAGCGGTCCGGTGATTTTACAGGCCAAAGTCCCGGTGTTTGCTGACGATACAGAAGAAGAGCTGATTGCCCGCATACAAACGCAGGAACACAGCATTTATCCGCTGGTCGTCAGCTGGTTCGTTGACGGACGTTTGTCGCTGCAAAAGGGTCAGGCGCTGCTGGATAACAATCCGCTTTCTGAACGCGGATATGCAGAAGATTAATCTACCACTGCATCATGATTTCACTATAAACCGGCCATGCGCCGGTTTTTTATTTTCCGTCATTTGACATTTGTTTACATTTCGTCCGATATAATGCACATCCCGGCGCACGTTTAAACGTCGTTTGTGCGCGACCTTCATCGGAAACACGGTTGTTTCCGATTTCATATTTACGAAGGTTACCCTCATAAAACGGCTTTTATAGTTGAGGAACACCCCATGTTTAGCCATAACAGCGTCAGATTACGTCCACTGGAAAAGGACGATCTGTCGTTTGTTCATCGTCTTGATAATAACGCCAGCATCATGCGTTACTGGTTTGAAGAACCTTACGAGGCTTTCGTCGAACTGACCGACTTGTATCACAAGCATATCCATGACCAAAGCGAACGCCGCTTTATTATTGAATACGAAAGCGGACCGGTCGGCCTGGTCGAGCTGGTGGAAATTAATCATATTCACCGCCGCGCGGAATTTCAGATCATCATCGACCCGCAGCATCAGGGCAAAGGCTTTGCCGGTGACGCTGTCCGTCTGGCGATGGATTATGCCTTCTCCGTTCTGAACCTCTACAAACTGTATTTAATCGTGGATAAAGAAAATAAAAAGGCGATCCACATTTACAGCAAATTAGGCTTCGAGCTTGAAGGTGAACTGAAACAGGAATTCTTTGTGAACGGCGAATATCGCAGCGCCATCCGCATGTGTATTTTCCAGCCGCAGTTTCTGGCGAAATACAAAACCAAGCCTGTTCAGGTCAAACCGGAATCCCTGATTGGCGCCAGCGCGGTTTAATTCCACCGCGACATAAATCGGTAAAATAATGACCGGTGAAGGATGCAAATGTCCTTCATCGGTAACACTTTTCTCTCTTTTGACTCCCCGTTAAAGACTCTCCTGAAATCATCCCTTGTTATGTTGGACTTTCCTGTCAATCTTTCGCAATATTGATAGTAGACACTAGGCCCCTCTCACAGATGACTTCCTGCTGCGCTGGCCGCTTAAAAGGCGGGCAACACGAAGAATATGTTGAGCTACATTGCGGTGTTTTCAGGCAAATTTGCCTGTATGGGCCAGGTTGCAAGCTAAATGAACGGAGTGAAAATGGGTCAGGAAAAGCTTTATATTGAGAAAGAACTAAGCTGGCTGTCCTTCAATGAGCGCGTGTTGCAGGAAGCGGCTGACAAAAGCAATCCCCTGATCGAACGGATGCGTTTTTTAGGGATCTACTCCAATAACCTGGATGAGTTTTATAAAGTCCGTTTTGCCGATTTAAAACGACGGATCCTCATCAGTGAAGAACAAGGTTTTCTGGGCGCGTCCCGTCATTTGCTGAAAAAAATTCAGGCGAAGGTGCTGCGCATTGATCAGGAATTCGACAGTCTTTACAACGATTTGCTTCTGGAAATGGCGCGTAATCAGATCTTCCTGATTAACGAACGCCAGGTTTCTGAAAACCAGCAAGCCTGGCTGCGTCAGTACTTCAAACATCAGCTGCGCCAGTACATCACACCGATTCTGATTAACCACGATACCAATCTGGTGCAATTCCTCAAAGACGATTACACCTATCTGGCAGTGGAAATTATCCGTGGCGAAGAGATCCATTACGCGCTGCTGGAAATCCCGTCCGATAAAGTGCCGCGTTTCGTTAACCTGCCGCCGGAAGCACCACGCCGTCGTAAGCCTATGATCCTGCTGGATAACATCCTGCGTTATTGTCTGGATGATATTTTCAAAGGCTTCTTCGATTACGATGCACTGAACGCGTACTCCATGAAAATGACCCGTGACGCCGAATATGATCTGGTCACGGAAATGGAATCGAGCCTGCTTGAGCTGATGTCATCAAGCCTGAAACAGCGTCTGACCGCCGAACCGGTACGTTTCGTTTATCAGCGTGATATGCCGGATGAAATGGTCGAACTGCTGCGCGGTAAACTTGGCATCTCCAATTATGATTCGGTGATTGCCGGTGGCCGTTATCACAATTTTAAAGATTTCATCGGCTTCCCGAACGTCGGCAAAGCCAATCTGGTCAACCGTCCGCTGCCACGTCTGCGCCATTTGTGGTTCGATAAATTCCGCAACGGCTTTGCGGCGATCCGCGAGCAAGACGTGCTGCTGTATTATCCGTACCACACGTTTGAGCACGTACTGGAACTGTTGCGTCAGGCATCGTTCGATCCGAACGTGCTGTCGATAAAAATCAATATTTACCGCGTGGCGAAAGATTCCCGCATTATCGAATCGATGATCCACGCCGCGCACAACGGTAAGAAAGTCACTGTTGTCGTCGAACTGCAGGCGCGCTTCGATGAAGAAGCCAATATTCACTGGGCGAAACGTCTGACTGAAGCCGGTGTGCACGTTATTTTCTCTGCGCCGGGCCTGAAAATACACGCAAAACTCTTTCTTAT
Organism: Rahnella sp. NRRL B-41462; assembly: GCF_003263525.1. Classification (NCBI taxonomy): domain Bacteria; kingdom Pseudomonadati; phylum Pseudomonadota; class Gammaproteobacteria; order Enterobacterales; family Yersiniaceae; genus Rahnella; species Rahnella sp. NRRL B-41462. The sequence goes on from NZ_JYDF01000028.1 coordinate 38,229, forward strand.
TTCCCGACGCGAAGGCGACGAGATTGTCCGCTATGCTCATATCGGGACCGGTAACTTTAACGAGAAAACGGCGCGCCTTTATACCGACTATTCACTGCTCACCGCCGATGCGAGGATCACCAACGAGGTCCGCCGCGTCTTCAACTTTATTGAAAACCCTTACCGCCCGGTGTCGTTCGAGCATCTGATGGTGTCACCGCAAAACTCGCGCGACATGCTTTACCGTTTGATCGACCGTGAAATTGCCAACGTTCAGGCGGGCGGAATAGGCGGAATTACGCTAAAAATCAATAATCTGGTGGATAAAGGGCTGATAGACCGCCTCTACGTCGCGTCTAACGTCGGGGTGAAAATCCGTCTGCTGATCCGCGGGATGTGTTCTCTGGTGCCGAATTTACCCGGCTTTAGCGAAAACATTCAGGTTACCAGCATCATTGACCGCTATCTGGAACACGATCGCGTGTATGTCTTTGAAAATGGCGGCGATTCCAAAGTCTTCCTGTCTTCAGCCGACTGGATGACGCGTAATATTGATTATCGTATTGAAGTGGCCGTCGCCCTGCTCGATCCGCGTTTGAAACAGCGCGTTCTGGATATCCTTGAGCTGCTGTTTAGTGACACAGTAAAAGCCAGAGTGATTGATAAAGAACTGAGCAACCGGTATGTTCCACGCGGAAATCGCCGCAAAGTCCGTGCGCAACTGGCGATTTATGAATATCTGAAAGAGCTGGAACAACAAAGTCAGCAAGCCTGAACCCCTGGAGCGTTACACAACTATGCCCCTTAAAAGCAGCCCACTGAATGCCAAGCCACAGGAAATTGCGGCGATTGATCTCGGGTCGAACAGTTTCCATATGGTCATTGCACGCGTCGTTAACGGCGCGCTGCAGGTCCTGGGACGCCTGAAACAGCGCGTCCATCTGGCCGATGGTCTCGACAGTAAAAATGTGCTCAGTGAAGAAGCCATTCAACGCGGGCTGGATTGCCTGGCTTTATTCGCCGAACGCCTGCAGGGTTTTCCGGAAAATAACGTCACTATCGTCGGTACACATACGCTGCGTCAGGCAGTGAACGCCGAGGAATTTCTCAAGCGTGCCAAAGAAGTCATCCCCTACCCGATTGAAATTATTTCCGGGCAGGAAGAAGCACGACTTATTTTTATGGGTGTTGAACATACGCAGCCTGAAAAAGGCCGCAAGCTGGTGGTCGATATCGGTGGCGGTTCAACAGAACTGGTCATCGGAGAGGACTTCGAGCCGTTGCTGGCCGAAAGCCGCCGTATGGGCTGTGTCAGTTTTGCGCAGATGTTTTTCCCCAATGGCGAAATCAGCCGCAGTAACTTCAAACGTGCCCAGCTCGCTGCTGCGCAAAAGCTGGAAACTCTGGCATGGCAGTACCGCCTGCAGGGCTGGCAGTATGCTTTGGGTGCCTCCGGCAGTATTAAAGCGGCACACGAAGTGCTGGTCGCGATGGGCGAAAAAGACGGCTTAATTACCCCTGAACGGCTGGAAATGCTGTCCGAAGCGGTACTGAACTTTAAACATTTCAGTGCCCTGGATTTACCAGGCTTATCGGAAGACAGGCAATCGGTGTTCGTGCCGGGGCTTGCCATTCTGCGCGGTGTGTTCGATGCGCTGGCGATCAAAGAGCTGCGTCTTTCTGACGGCGCACTGCGTGAAGGTGTGCTGTATGAAATGGAAGGCCGTTTCCGTCATCAGGATATCCGTACCCGTACTGCCAAAAGTCTGGCTGAGCATTACAACATTGACCGTGAACAGGCGCGCCGTGTGCTGGATACCACAGAGCAATTGTATGCCCAGTGGCTGGCGCAAAATACCAAACTGGTGCAGCCGCAGCTGGAATCACTGTTGAAATTCAGCGCCATGTTGCATGAAGTCGGTCTGAGCATTAACCACACCGGCATGCACCGCCATTCCTCGTATATCCTGCAAAATACCAACTTGCCGGGTTTCAATCAGGAACAGCAAACGCTGCTGGCCACACTGGTCCGTTTCCACCGAAAAGCCATCAAGCTGGAAGAACTGCCGCGCCTGAATCTGTTCAAGAAGAAACACTACATTCCGCTGATCCAGCTTCTGCGTTTAGGGGCGTTGCTCAACAATCAGCGTCAGTCAACGACAACGCCTGAATCCCTGCGGTTATCTACCGATGATAATCACTGGACGCTGCGTTTCCCGGCCGGATATCTGGCTCAGAACAACCTGGTTCAGCTGGATTTCGAAAGAGAACAGAGTTACTGGGATGACGTGACAGGCTGGAAACTGATGCTTGAGGAAGAAGACGGTATTGTGAAAAACTAACCGTTTCGCTGCAATAAAAGAGCCCTCTGGCATCTGATGCGCAGAGGGCTTTTTCTTTCCGGACATCGCTCAATGTCAGACGTTCGGGAATTCCAGTAGTTTGTTTAACGGTTGCGGTTTACCCACCAGATAACCCTGCATGTAATCCACACCCAGCTCGTGCAACGCGATTTTCTGTTCTTCAGTTTCCACATACTCCGCCACAATCGACAGATGCTTCATGCGCGCCACCTGACAGATTGACTGCACAATGTAGGCGTCCAGCGAATCAGTGAGCATATTGCGCACGAAGCTGCCGTCAATTTTCAGGATATCGGCCTGAATAGCCTTCAGACGACCGTAACTGGCGTAGCCCGTACCGAAGTCATCAATCGCAATGCGGCAACCGTAGGAACGCAATTCCCGCATCGCCAGGTCGGCATATTTCATGTTCTGCAGCAGATGGGATTCGGTCACTTCCAGCACGATCTGGAACGGTTCTACCTCATATTCCAGCATCAGCGTTTTAAAATCGCGGCTAAATGTCGGGCGGCACAGCGTCGAGGGCGTGAAATTCACCGCAAAGCGCAGACTCGGCAAATGAACACGGTTCTGATTAATAAACATCAGTGTATGTTTCAGCACCCACATATCCAGCTGATACGACAAACCGAACTCATGCACCACCGGCAGGAATTTATCCGGTGTGATCAGCGTTCCTTCGGCGCTGTCAGACAGACGCAGCAGGATTTCATGATAACTGTCGCCACGTACCCCGAAGATGGGTTGCGCCATCAGCACAAAGCGATCGTCATCCAGTGCCCGCTGAATTTTATGCAGCATGTCGACTTTTTCTCTGATCTCCAGTTGTACCTGACTGTGGTCGTTTTTATTGGATTCCGGCTGCCCGGTGGTCAGGGAAACTTCAGCAATACCGCTCAGTTCGCCCAGCAAAATCGGCAGATGTTCCACTGGCGAAAACACGGTACAGTACGATAAGCCTATATTGGGATGCAGCGGCAAGCCGTTCCAGATCAGGCGAAAATCTTCCAGATAGTCATGCAAATTCTGCAATTTTTTATCCGAATCTTCGCAGTTAAGCCGCAATACCAGATCATAACCCGGTAAATGATAAACCCGCTCACCCGGTTGCAGATAAGGCTTCAGCCCGTGCGCCAGTTGCTGTTTAAACTGGATACGCAACTGCATGCCGTAGTTACGGCTCAGCACGTCCATGTCGGAAACACGGATAAAACACAGCATGGAGCGCGGATAGCTCGCCAGATCGCGGTTGAAGGCACGCAGGTTTGGCAGACCAAACACCGGATCTTGCAATGCGGCGGCGCTGGATTTTTTCATCAGCAGACGCTGACGTGAGGCGATGGCCGCCATCAGCAACAACGTCATCGTATAGACCAACATCAGGGCGGACACGAACACCAGATTATGAACAAAGCCGTGTTCGGAGATAAACCCCTGATAAAATTCAAATAACACAGTCAGGGTGACGGTCCAGACGATACTGATAAAGTAATAACCGTAGCGCCAGGCTCCAAACAGCAATACCGGAAACAGTAGCGTCAGCGTGTAATCGCTGAGTAAAATCTTCATGAACGGTTCACTCAGCCCCGGCAGGCACAACAACGTGACCATGACCCCCAGAACCGCAAACCACAGCATAATCTCAGCAAACTTCACGCCTGGTGCCATTTCCTGACGCAACCTCGTGCAGATCACACGTAAATAATGCGGCTTGCGGATAATGCGTATCACCAGATAAATCACATGCGAGTTAAGCAGAATACCAAGGACCATCCCCTGTAAATTGACCAGGGTCCTGAGCGTGAAAAAGTCCCGCGTCGCCATGCCGAGATAATCGGGCAGCAATCCGCTTTCAATCACAATTTGCAGCACGATGACTAAGAATAATGTCAGGAAAATCAGCAACCAGCCTACCCGGGCTTTCGCCAGATTCATCAGACCGAGCGGTGCGGACCAGCGACTTCCCGCCTGCCAGCGATAGCCCAGCCAGGCCAGAGACAGCGCGGCGAAATAAATCACCGTCATCAGCATCCCCATCTCGAAGCCAATCCGCAGGTAATAGCGCAGGAAAAGCGTCAGGACGATGCCCGGCAATGCGGCCCAGTCAAATACCATCAGTAACGCGACGCAGGTCGCCATCGGCATATAAATGAGATAAGTACGGCCATCCGGCAGGGAAATCATCGGAGAAAGCCACGAGGTCACCGGGATCAGCACCAGAGCAAAAATCGCAGGAAGGCCCCACCATTTATGGCGCATGTCTTGCCAGGAAAATTTTTTACGCATCAAGTCCATCTAAGTTTTGCGCATGAACTTCATGCTGCAGTGAAGGGTTCAGGGTGTAATAGACATCAGACAGACAGTCCGATGACGATGGCCACAGGTTCCGTCCTCAATTATCGTTGTAAAAACGTCATCTCACAGAAAAAACGCAGAAGAAAAAAGAATACAGCGGAGGCCGGGATATAAATTTTAAAATATGGCTGGATTCTAATGTGACTTATCTTAAATCCCTTGATGCATATCAATAAACACAATCTTTGTGATTTGACAAAAATTCATCTCAGACAAATTCATCGCGTGATGCATGAAATAAAATTTTTTGGCAATTTCATGCGATCCTTCTTAAGGAGAACGAAAAGTCTTAGGTTTGATGGATTTATACCCCTTTAAACCGCGAGTTTGCCCTTAATCCGATTATCTGGCTGCCTGTTTAGATGTGTTATATATTGTAAACGTTATCATTTGCACACCTTCATTCCTTCACCGGAGCAACGATTTACTTAAGCGATTAAATTATGTCTCGAAAAACCAACATCAGAATGACGAAAATCGTTTTAGCGATAAGCTTCATTATTTTGTTCGGGCGTCTGGTCTACTCCGCTATCGGTGCGTATTCACATCATCAGAATCAAAAACAAACCCGGACCGATACGCAAACTGTGGAGTTACAGGAACAGACTCCGGCAAAAACCTGTACCGGCACGCTGAAAACCTGTCGTTACTCAAAGGACTAAGGATCACAAATGTCTGGTGGAAAACCAAAGAATTACGGCCAGAAACTGGCTGAAAGCCGCAGCAGGATCCTCGATCTCCTTCTGAACACCGATGACCTCGCCGACAGTATTCTGGGCGAGGAACCTGATGTTGATGACGTCACCCGCGCACAACTGATGGACAACACCGCCGAGCTGACCTCGCGGGTACAAAGTCTTCACGCGGCGGACGTTGCGGACGTACTGGAAGCACTGCCGATCCGTGAGCGTCTGGCGCTATGGCGGCTGGTCGAACCCGCTGCACGCGGTAAAGCGCTGGTGGAAGTCTCAGAAACCGTCTGGGACAGTCTGATCGAAGAAATGAGCGATAAGGATTTGCTCAAAACCATGTCACTGCTGGATGTGGACGATCAGGTTTATCTGGCGGAGTATCTGCCCCGCGACCTGATTGGCCGCGTACTGACCTCACTGGATCCCCGCCAGCGAGAGAAAGTCCGCGAAGTGATGAAATTCAGCAAAGAATGCGTTGGCCGTATCATGGATTTCGAGTTGCTGACCGTTCGCCCGGATGTCTCACTGGGCACCGTTCAGCGCTTTCTCCGCTCACGTAAGTCAATTCCGCAGGCAACCGATAAAGTCTTTATTACTGACCGGAAAAATACGCTGCTTGGCGAATTGCCGCTGACCACGATTTTATTGAACGCGCCGCATACGCTGGTTTCCGACGTGATGATCACCGATCTCACCAGTTTTGAACCGGAGGACAAAGCCGAAGACGCCGCCAGCGCGTTCGAACGTTATGACCTGATCACCGCAGCCGTCGTGGATAAAAAAGGTAAACTGATGGGCCGCCTGACGGTGGAAGAAATCGTCGATTTCGTCAATAACGACACCGACAGTAACTTACGCCGCATGGGTGGCTTAAGCCCTGAAGAAGATGTTTTCTCGCCGGTAACCAAAGCCGTGCGTAACCGCTGGGCGTGGCTGGCCATCAATCTGTGTACGGCGTTTGTGGCTTCCCGTGTGATCGGCCTGTTTGAACACACGATTTCGCAGCTCGTTGCGCTGGCCGCGCTGATGCCTATTGTCGCCGGTATCGGCGGAAATACCGGCAATCAGACCATCACCATGATTGTCCGCGGGCTGGCGCTGCACCATGTTCAGCTCGGCAATCTGAAATTCCTGATGTTCAGGGAGCTGGGCGTGGCACTGATCAACGGCCTCGTCTGGGGCGGATTAATGGGGATTGTCACCTGGCTGCTCTATGGCAACTGGGAGATGGGCGCGGTGATGACACTGGCGATGGTGCTAAATTTACTGCTGGCCGCGCTGATGGGTGTCGTCATCCCCCTCACCATGGTACGCCTGGGCCGCGACCCTGCGGTCGGATCCAGTGTGATGATTACCGCGCTGACAGACACTGGCGGATTCTTCATTTTCCTCGGCCTTGCCACCATTTTCCTGCTTTAACGAAATGAATTCCGGCTTTCTGGCCGGAAAATTCGTTATCTATTACAGCGTAATGTAGAATTTATATTAATCATTAGCGCTGATTTTCCGGTACTCATTAACCCCTGCCGCAGTTCGCCCTGCGGTAGTGCATTGATAACATTAATCAATAAGTATCACTGCGACTGCCTGCAACGCTCCGTCAGCCAGAAAAAGGTTTTCACCGTGGAAAATAGCAAGCCGCCCTCAACTGGGGCTAATCGGGCAAACTGGACATCCTGCTTACTTTTAGGCATCTCAACCTGCCTGCTGGCCTTTGCCTGTTTGAGTATCATTCAGAAGTCGTCCAGCCTCGCCGGATTGTGGCTACCGACAGCATTGCTGATCCCTGTTTTATTCCACCATCGCTATCGCGACTGGATCCCGCTGCTGTGCGCCGCCGCACTGGGCATCGCGGCATCACATACGATCCTCGGTACGCCCTTCTTTCGCTATCTGCCTTATCTGCTCAACAACCTTATTGAGGCTTCTCTGTGTGCGGATTTATTGCGCAGAATATTGCCGGCGCAGGATCCGCTTTCGGGGCTGAGTTCCTGGATGAAATTCCTTTTCGTCGCGGTGATCTTCTGCCCGCTGGTCAGCGCGTTAATCATGCTGTTGTTTATTCTGCATGTTCATTCTCCGGCAGAATTACAAAGCCGCTTTACCACCTGGTTTATGTCAGAAGCCGTAGCGATCCTCGCGCTCACGCCGCTGGGGCTTATCTACCATCGCGGCTACCTGGTTAAACTGATCACCTCGCCGCGTCTTTTCGGACTGCTTCTGACGTTGATCCTGACGCTGGCGGCCGGTTTTCTGGCCCTGAAATGGCTGCCTTACACTTTCGCCTTTATCACCATTCCGCTGTTATCGGCCGCCATCCGTTTACCCCGTATGGAATCGTTCATCATTTTCCTCTCGATGACACTGATGATTGCGTTACTGCATACCAGCGGCATTATTTCCGTTCAGCCGCACCTGGCGGATCAGCTCCCTCAGGGATTGATTTTCCTGCCGCTGCTATTGATTCTGATGCCTGCGAATGCCATGGCGATGGCAATGCATGCGTTGCGTACTGAAAAATCTCACATCACGCAAAGTGAAAATCGCTTCCGAAACGCCATGGAATATTCCGCAATTGGCATGACGCTGGTATCACCGGAAGGCAAGCTGCTGCAGGTGAACAAAGCCCTGTGTCATCTGCTGGGTTATGAGGCGGAATATCTGACCACCCTGACGTTCCAGGAAATTACCTATCATGAAGATCTGGGCAAAGACCTGGCGCTGTTGCAGCAATTGCTGAACGATGACATCCAGAGTTACACCCTGGAGAAGCGTTATCTGCGCCGCAGCGGAGAAGTTATCTGGGCATTCCTCGCCGTATCTCTGGTGCGTGATGAACACCATAATCCGATGTATTTCATTTCTCAGATTGAAGATATCAACGAGCTTAAACACACCGAAATGACTAACAAGCGCCTTTCGGAAGCGCTGCATGAAGAAAAAGAGCTGCTGCATATCACGCTGAATTCGATCAATGAAGCGGTGATCTCCACGACCGGAATATGAATATCACTTTCATGAATCCGGTCGCAGAGAAAATGACTGGCTGGAAAGAACAGCAGGCGCAGGGGCAACCGGTAGGCCGCATCGTGCGCATCAGCAAAGGAGCGGGAGGGCCGCTTATCGACGATCTTTTGCAGTTTGATATCAATGAAAATCTGCACTCTTCCGTTGAGCGTTCGCTGGTTCTGCACGGCCATCACACGGCTTTGTTTGATGTTCAGCTGGCAGTGTCACCGCTGCGCACCCTGAAAGACGAACCGATTGGCATTGTGCTGGTGCTACAGGACGTCAGTAAATCCCGCGAACTGATGCGAAAACTCAGTTACAGCGCCTCTCACGATTTACTCACCGGGTTGTCGAATCGTGGCAGTTTCGAATCGAGCCTGAAAAAAGCGCTGAATCTGACTGCAACGCAACGTCAGCCTCACGGTCTGGCGTTTATCGATCTGGATCATTTTAAAGCGATTAACGACACCGCAGGACATGCTGCAGGGGATGAACTGCTGCGCCAGATCAGCGCACTGATGCAGGAAAACATCCGCAACAGCGACCGGCTGGCAAGGCTGGGCGGCGATGAATTTGCGCTGATCTTATTTGATTGTCCTCAGGAAGAAGGGCTGGCAACGCTGCAGCATCTGGTGGACAAAATCAACGATTTCAAATTTATCTGGGAAGGAAATGCCTACCGGATCGGAGCCAGCGCAGGAATGACGCAAATAAACGATGCGAACATCACCGGCAGCGAATACATGGCACAGGCGGATATGGCCTGCTACATCGCCAAACACAACGGACGCGGGCGGGTTTATAAATATGAACCGGCGCAAAAAACGGCCACTGCACATACCAGCGGTGCCATCCCCCCTGAAGACCATCAGTCTGGCACAGAAGTGTCACGTTAATCCCCGCCTACGGCGTGCCCGGCTGCCACTCATTATTGAACCACAAATGCAGCGTGGCGTAGGTGCGCCAAGGTTTCCAGACTTCGGCATAGCGGGCTATCTTCGCGGGCGTCATGCCCGGAAAACGCTGTTTAATCAGATAGTCACCGCCGAGAAAAATATCAGGCGCAGACCAGGCGCGCATTGCCACATAACTGGCAGTCCAGTTGCCAATCCCCGGCATCGCCTGCAGCTGTTTTATTCCGTCCTGCACATCGGTGATGTCATCCAGCGGCAAGCGCCCCTCATCCACTGCCTGCGCAATATTAATCAGACACGCTGCACGTTTGGCCTGCACACCAATACCCCGTAAATCGTCTACCGTTAACTGCCCGATGGCCGCTGCAGACGGAAACAAATGCGTCAGCGCGGCAAACGGCGTACGCACCGGTTCGCCCCATTTTTCAGTCAGCCGCGTCGCCAGTGTCGCCGCCATTTTCACGCTCACCAGTTGCCCGAGGATCGCGCGCACCATCAGTTCAAAACGGTTGACGCAGCCCGGCAGGCGTAATCCCGGCGCATTGTCAGCCAGTCCCCCCAGCCCCTCGGCGATAAGCGTGGGTTGCGCGTCCAGATCCAGCAACCGCCGCACCCGGGCAGCTATGTTCTCCGTGACCGGCGAAAGCGACGCCGACACTTCCAGCTCAACGCCATTTCGCTCAGGCAACGGACGCAACCGCAACCAGCCGGTCAGCCGTTCGCCGTGGTGCATCACCGCCAGCGTACGCTGGTAATATTCGCCATCCTGCTGTTCAACACCCTGCAATGCACGCGCGCCGAGAAATGCCGTCATCCATTGCCAGTCATACGGAGGCTGATAGGTCAGAAACAGGGTTGTCACAGCATGATCCTTATAAAAATGGCCCCCGGTTGGGAGCCATAATTCAGTATTAAGAACAAAAGAATAGACTATTTTCTACGCCAGGTGGTCCCTGCCGCGCCGTCTTCTAACACGATACCCATTTCATTGAGACGATCACGCGCTTTATCCGCCATGCCCCAGTCTTTGCTGGCGCGGGCATCGTTACGCTGTTTAATCAACGCTTCGATTTCAGCCACTTCGTCATCGTTATCCGCCTGAGCACCGGATTTCAGGAACTGCTCCGGATCCTGCTCCAGCAGGCCAAGTACACCTGCCAGTTGCCGCAGTTCCGCTGCCAGACCGTTGGCCGCAGACAGGTCTTCCGTTTTCAGACGGTTGATGTCACGTGCCATATCGAACAACACGGAATAAGCTTCCGGTGTGTTGAAATCATCGTCCATAGCCGCACGGAAGCGCGTAACGAAAGCCTCACCACCGGCTGGCGTTGCAGCGGCGTCAGTGCCGCGCAGTGCGGTGTACAGACGCTCCATTGAGGTACGCGCCAGTTTCAGGTTCTCTTCGCTGTAGTTTAGCTGGCTGCGATAGTGACCCGACATCAGGAAGTAACGCACGCTTTCAGCGTCATAATATTTCAGCACATCGCGCACGGTGAAGAAGTTATCCAGTGATTTGGACATCTTTTCGCGGTCGATCATCACCATGCCGGAGTGCATCCAGGTATTCACATACGGGCCGTCATGGGCACAGCTTGACTGCGCAATTTCGTTCTCGTGGTGCGGGAACATCAGGTCAGAACCGCCACCGTGAATATCGAAATGCGCACCGAGCTGTTTGCAGTTCATCGCAGAACATTCGATATGCCAGCCCGGGCGACCTTCGCCCCACGGAGATGTCCAGCTCGGTTCGCCCGGCTTGGACATTTTCCACAGTACGAAATCCATCGGATTGCGTTTCACGTTGGCTTCGACTTCGACGCGCGCACCCGCCTGTAACTGATCCAGATCCTGACGGGACAACAGTCCGTAATCCGGATCACTTTCCACCCAGAACATCACATCACCGTTCGACGCGACATAGGCGTGGTCACGGTCAATCAGCTTCTGCACGATATCGATAATTTCGTGAATGTGCTGCGTGGCGCGCGGTTCGGAGTCCGGCGGGAGAATGTTCAGTGAAGCAAAATCAGCATGCATCTCGGCGATCATACGGTCGGTCAGCGCCATAAACGTTTCGCCATTTTCAGCGGCACGTTTAATGATTTTATCGTCGATATCGGTGATATTGCGCACGTATTTCAGGTCATAACCGAGGTAACGCAGGTAACGCGACACCACGTCGAAAGACACAAAGGTGCGACCGTGGCCGATATGACACAGGTCGTAAACAGTGATCCCACACACGTACATCCCGACTTTACCGGCATGAATTGGCTTGAATTCCTCTTTTTGGCGACTCAGGGTATTAAAAATCTTCAGCATCAGGCTATTCCGTGTGTTGGGCGTAGAAAATGACGTTGGCGCGTTTAAGCGACACTAACGCGTATAATATAACGAAAATGATTTCACCGAAACGGCATAAGGCCGCCGGACGGGCTTTAGTCGTCACAAAGCCGCTGCTGACGGCAACTTTTGAGTTATGGTATAAGAAAAGGCTATAGTAGCCGCTCTTACTAAGAGCACACATCAACATTAGCAGGATGATAATTATGGTCACTTTCCACACCAACCACGGCGACATCGTCATTAAAACTTTCGCTGACAAAGCGCCAGCCACGGTTGAAAACTTCCTGAACTATTGCCGTAAAGGCTTCTACGACAACACAATTTTCCACCGTGTGATTAACGGTTTCATGATCCAGGGCGGCGGTTTTGAGCCAGGCATGAACCAGAAAAACACCGATGCGCCTATCAATAACGAAGCAGACAACGGCCTGAAAAACACCAAAGGCACGCTGGCGATGGCGCGTACCAACGATCCGCATTCCGCCACGGCACAGTTCTTCATCAACGTAACTGACAACGACTTCCTGAACCACAGTGGCAAAAACGCACAGGGTTGGGGCTACTGCGTATTCGCAGAAGTGGTTGAAGGTCAGGACGTGGTTGACGCGATCAAAGCCGTCAAAACCGGCCGCAGCGGTATGCACCAGGACGTTCCAAAAGAAGATGTTGTGATCAAAAGCGTCACAGTCAGCGAATAATCAACGTCGGGATGACCACGTTTTTTATCGCAGATATCCATCTTTGCGCACAGGAACCGGCAATCACTGCCGGTTTTCTGCGTTTTCTACGTGAAGATGCGCCGCAGGCCGACGCCCTGTACATTCTCGGTGACCTGTTCGAAGCCTGGATTGGCGATGATGATCCGCAGCCGCTTCACGCTGAAATCTCGGCGGCACTGAATCAGTTACACCAGCAAGGTGTGCCCTGCTTCTTCATTCACGGCAACCGCGATTTTCTGCTCGGCAGACGTTTCGCCCGCGACAGCCTGATGACGTTGCTGCCGGAGAAAAAAGTGCTGGAACTGTATGGCCGCCGCGTCCTGATCCTGCACGGCGATACGCTGTGCACCGACGATGTCGCGTATCAGAACTTCCGCAAAAAAGTCCACAATCCGCTGATCCAGAAACTGTTCCTGATGCTGCCGCTGAAATGGCGACTGGCGATTGCCGCCAGAATGCGCGCCAACAGCAAGGCGTCAAACCAGGGCAAATCACTGGAAATTATGGATGTGAACCCGCAGGCGGTGGTCAGCGAAATGCAGATGGCCGGCGTGGAGTGGATGATTCACGGTCACACCCATCGTCCGGCAATTCATGATGTGCCACTGGGGAATAAAACCGGCCACCGCGTGGTACTCGGCGCATGGCACGAAGAAGGCTCGATGGTGAAAGTCACCGCCGATAACGTCGAGCTGATCAGCTTTCCGTTTTAAGTCACCTCAAAGTTACCCAAAATAATTTGAGTTGCTGGAAGGCGACAAGCTCATGAATCCCTGGGAGCTTAGCTGACTAAGTGACCGGGGTGAATGAGTGCAGTCAACGCATCAGCAGCCCGAAGTATGAAGGGTAACGGGTACGCCTGAATGGAAGCGGAATTGTTCGTCCGGCGTGAGGATCAGTTCCGCTTCAATTCTGCCAAACTCCTCTACCCGCTCACTGATATCCGTTCCGGCATATTGCTCCGCCAGCGCCAGATAATCGGCAAAATGCCGTGATTCTGAACGCAGCAATGAGGTGTAAAAACGCGACAAGGTTTCGTCGAGATGCGGCGCAATTTTGGCAAAACGCTCACAGGATCGCGCTTCTATGTACGCCCCGATAATCAGCCGGTCGACCAGAATATTCAGATCATCGTGATGACGGGTATGTTTGATCATACCGCTGGCGTAGCGCGAGGGGGAAAGCTGGGTATAAGTAATATTGCGCTTTTGCATGATTTCCACCACTTGTTCGAAGTGATGAAGCTCTTCACGCGCCAGACGCGCCGCACAAAACAGCAGCTCGGTGCGATCCAGATATTTGGTCATCAGGCTCATCGCCGTGGCCGCCGCTTTCTTTTCACAGTTAGCGTGGTCGATCAGCATCACCGTCTGATTTTCCAGCGCCACATCCACCCACAGAGCGGGTGTTTCACAGTGAAGAAAATCATAAATCGGTGCCAGTAAAGCCTGCGTCATAAATCAGTTTCCAATGAAGTTTGTCATTAATATATTGGTTTGGATTATACAAATCTGCCGTCAACTTCTCATCAAAAATGCGCCGTTTTCCGGCGACGCAACCGTTTTCCTCCCTCACGGAGCGTGCTATCATTTGCGCCCTCGCAGTTTCTATTTCCGAATCACAGGAGCTTTACAGACATGTCATCCAACGTTACCCCGGCAAAAATCGCCATCGTTATGGGGTCTAAAAGTGACTGGGCGACCATGCAGTTCGCCGCCGACGTCCTCACAACGCTGAATATTCCTTTCCATGTCGATATCGTCTCCGCTCACCGTACGCCGGACAAATTGTTTACTTTCGCTGAGCAGGCTTCCGCTAACGGTTTTGATGTGATCATCGCGGGTGCCGGTGGCGCAGCGCATTTACCGGGCATGCTGGCGGCGAAAACGCTGGTGCCGGTGCTGGGCGTGCCGGTACAAAGTGCTGCACTCAGTGGCATCGACAGTCTCTATTCCATCGTGCAAATGCCGCGTGGTATTCCGGTCGGTACGCTGGCGATTGGTAAAGCCGGTGCCGCAAACGCCGCATTGCTGGCGGCACAGATTCTTGCACTGCACGATGCTGAGATTGCCAAAAACCTGGCCGCGTGGCGCACCGCACAAACTGACGAAGTGCTGAATAATCCCGACCCGCGGGAGGAAGCATGAAACCGGTTTGCGTACTCGGAAACGGCCAGTTAGGCCGAATGCTGCGTCAGGCCGGTGAACCGCTGGGCATCGCCGTCTATCCTGTCGGCCTTGATGCTGAACCGGAAGCCGTGCCGTATCAGCAAAGCGTGATCACCGCTGAAATCGAACGCTGGCCGGAAACGGCACTGACCCGCGAACTGGCGACGCACAATGCGTTCGTTAACCGCGACATTTTCCCGCGTCTGGCCGATCGCCTGACGCAAAAACAGTTGCTCGACCAGCTCGGTCTGGCGACTGCGCCGTGGCAATTGCTGGCCGATGCCGCCGAATGGCCGCAGGTATTCTCCCGGCTTGGCCAACTGGCGATTGTGAAACGTCGCGTCGGCGGGTACGACGGCCGGGGTCAGTGGCGTCTGCGTTCTGGTGAAGAAAATACGCTGCCGCAGGATTGCTATGGCGAATGCATCGTTGAGCAGGGTATCAACTTCTCCGGTGAAGTTTCGCTGGTGGGCGCGCGCGGTCACGATGGTAAAACCGTGTTTTATCCGCTGACCCATAACCTGCATCAGGACGGCATTCTGCGCACCAGTGTTGTGCTGCCGCAGCCGGATGCCGCCCTGCAACAGCAGGCAGAAAACATGCTGTCGGCGATCATGAACGAACTGAATTATGTCGGCGTGATGGCAATGGAGTGTTTCGTGGTCAGCGAAGGTTTGCTGATCAATGAGCTGGCACCGCGTGTGCATAACAGCGGGCACTGGACACAGAACGGCGCCTCTTACAGTCAGTTTGAAATGCATCTGCGCGCCATCCTTGGTCTGCCGCTGCCGAAACCGGTGGTGAGCACACCGTCAGTGATGGTGAATCTGATTGGCACGGATGTGTCAGAAAAATGGCTGAGCCTGCCGCTGGTCAATCTGCACTGGTACGAGAAAGACGTGCGTCCGGGTCGTAAAGTCGGACACCTGAATCTCAACGACGCCAGCGCCAGCCTGCTGAAAGACAATCTCAACGCACTGGTCCCGATGCTGCCGGAAGAATACGCCAGCGGGATTGAATGGGCAGTTGAAAAGCTTTGATTTGATCGGCTCCCTCCCCTGCGA
>NZ_JYDF01000029.1:0-83816 GCF_003263525.1 Rahnella sp. NRRL B-41462
CGGCATTAGGCTTTTAAGCCACCTTTTTATGTTTGGGTCAATGCAAAGCTACACAGGTATCACATTCATTCTTTGATGATTTTTTGATGCGTATTTCAGTTATTCATCAGGGAACTGGGCAATGAAGCGCTCCGCGTCTTCCACCATTGAACTGTTGCCCACAAAGAATGGTGCACGTTCATGCAGTTTCTGCGGGATGATATCCAGGATACGGTTTTTACCGTCACTGGCTTTACCGCCAGCCTGCTCGGCCAGGAAAGCCATCGGGTTGCATTCATACAGCAGACGCAGTTTTCCGTTCGGATGGCTGGCGGTGCTTGGATAAATATAAATGCCACCTTTCAGCAGGTTGCGGTGGAAATCTGCCACCAGCGAGCCGATGTAGCGTGAGGTGTAAGGGCGTTGCGTCGCTTCATCCTGTTCCTGGCAATACTTGATGTATTTTTTAACGCCAAGCGGGAATTTAATGTAGTTGCCTTCGTTGATCGAGTACATGTTGCCCTTTTTAGGGAAACAGACTTTTTCGTGAGAGAGGCAGAAAACACCAAGTGAAGGATCGTAGGTAAAGGCATGAACGCCTGCGCCGGTGGTGTAAACCAACATGGTGGAAGAACCATATACCACATAACCTGCGGCGACCTGGCGGTTTCCCGGTTGCAGGAAGTCAGCTTCCGTCACCGGCTGACCCAGCGGAGTCGTACGGCGGTAAATCGAGAAAATTGTCCCGACAGAAACGTTAACGTCGATGTTTGAAGAACCATCCAGCGGATCCATCAAAATGACGTATTTTGCATTTTCAGCGCGTTCACCTTCGAAAATGACAATCTCATCTTCTTCTTCTGACGCGATACCGGCAATCTCACCACGCGCCTTCATCGCGGCTTTTATTTTTTCATTTGCGTACAGATCAAGTTTCATCTGCACTTCACCCTGCACATTCTCTGCACCACTGGTACCCAGAATGTCGACCAGACCCGCTTTGTTGATATCACGGTGAATGATTTTAGCGCCGAGTTTAATTGCTGAAAGTAACGCTGTCAGTTCACCAGTTGCATGTGGAAAATCTTGCTGCTTCTCAACAATAAATTCGCCTAACGTTTTCATGACACTTTCCCTGAATCGAGGATAGATAACGGTACGTTAATAAAAATTTCACAAGAGCGTGAGCAGTTTAGCCCAAATATATGGACGAATCATAGGCAAATCCATTTCTTCTGGAGGATTCTGAGCGGTAGAATAGCGGCTGACTTAAAGGCATTAATGGAAAATATATGCGCATTCATATTCTTGGGATTTGCGGCACGTTTATGGGCGGGCTGGCGATGCTGGCTCGTGCACAGGGGCATCAGGTAACCGGTTCGGACGA
The DNA here is from genome assembly GCF_003263525.1 of Rahnella sp. NRRL B-41462. Classification (NCBI taxonomy): domain Bacteria; kingdom Pseudomonadati; phylum Pseudomonadota; class Gammaproteobacteria; order Enterobacterales; family Yersiniaceae; genus Rahnella; species Rahnella sp. NRRL B-41462. Next base: position 1,367 of record NZ_JYDF01000029.1, read on the forward strand.
CAACGTTTATCCACCGATGAGTACGCTGCTGGAAAATCAGGGGATCGACCTGATCCAGGGGTACGATCCTGCCCAGTTAGATCCTCAGCCGGATCTGGTGATCATCGGCAACGCGATGACGCGCGGCAATCCTTGTGTCGAAGCGGTGCTGGAGCTTGGGATCCCTTATGTCTCAGGCCCGCAATGGTTACATGATCATGTTCTGCCAGAGCGCTGGGTTATTGCCGTTGCGGGGACGCACGGTAAAACCACCACTGCCGGCATGGTAACGTGGATCCTCGAAGCCTGCGGTTATGAACCGGGCTACGTCATTGGTGGCGTGCCGGGCAATTTCGAGGTATCTGCGCGTCTGGGCAACAGCCCGTTTATCGTGCTGGAAGCTGATGAATACGACTGTGCGTTCTTCGATAAGCGTTCCAAGTTTGTTCATTACAGCCCGCGTACGCTGATCCTCAACAATCTCGAATTCGATCACGCTGACATCTTTGATGATCTGAAAGCGATTCAGAAACAATTCCACCATCTGGTGCGTCTGGTGCCGGGTAAGGGAAAAATCATTCTGCCGGAGCACGACACACCGCTGAAACAAGTGATGGCGATGGGGTGCTGGAGTGAGCAGGAATTTGTCGGTGATGCCGAAAATTGTGTGTGGGATGCTAAGAAACTGACGCCAGATTCCAGTACTTTCGAGGTTTATTTGCACGGCGAAGCGGTCGGGCAGGTGAAGTGGAATCTGGTTGGCGAGCACAACATGCATAACGGCCTGATGGCGATTGCTGCGGCACGCCATGTGGGCGTGAAGCCGGAAGATGCCTGTAAGGCATTAGGCGATTTCATTAATGCCCGTCGCCGTCTCGAATTGCGCGGCGTAGAAAATGATGTCAGCGTGTACGACGATTTTGCTCACCATCCGACGGCTATTCTGGCAACGCTTTCTGCATTGCGCAGCAAAGTCGGCGGAACTGCACGTATTCTGGCCGTGCTGGAACCCCGTTCAAACACCATGAAAATGGGCATGAGTAAAAATGAACTGGCACCTTCCCTGGGACGTGCTGATGAAGTTTTCCTTTTACAGCCGCAGCATATTCCCTGGCAGGTGGCCGAAGTGGCTGAACACTGTATTCAGCCTGCTCACTGGAGCGCAGACGTCGATTCGCTGGTCGATATGGTCGTTAAGGCCTCGCAGCCTGGCGATCATATTCTGGTGATGAGCAATGGCGGTTTTGGTGGTATACATGGAAAACTGCTTACGGCCCTGGCTGCAAAAGCGAAAGCGTCACAAGATCAGTAAAATCATATTTTTATAGTGAATAAGCACAGCAGTTGCTGTGCTTTTTTTATGCCTGTGATCCGCCGTGTTAAGGTTTTCTCAGGCAAAAAAAAGCCCCCGAAATTTTGAGGGCTAAAGGGTGTCGTCGGACAGGACGACGAGGGTATCGTTAGCAAGAGAGTCGGGCAGTGGCAGTGTCAACGCTCTTCCCAGCCTCAACAGCGCTTATTTTCGCTGGTCTGTGGCTGTTGAAACCCGGTAACGCTAATTTATGAAATAATCAAACAGCGGTTTTATATCAGTGACTTACTCAGGAATGTTATTGATAGATTTCTGCTGTCGCGTGATAAGCACCGTCGTTATGGGCTTCGATCACACGGAAAGATTTTGCGCCCTTGCTCTCAGCTTTATCAGACAGCTGCTGGCGGATATCCATTGGCACGCCGTTGACGCCGCTAACGCTGACCATGCCCATCGGTTGCAGATTTTCTGCCTGCTGGTTTGTCACAAGCTGTGCGGCAGAGGCACCAAAAGAAACAACAGACAACAGGCTAAGTGCGGCAATAGTGGTAATAATTTTCATGATGGTTTCCTGAATTCACAGACGTTGGTGCTTTTCATCAGAGAGCAACGTCGATTGAGATTTGGATTTATCAGGACTGTAATATCGTGTTCTGGAGCGCATAAAGCGTGCGGGAACGTAGATGGTGCAGTGACAAATCCTTCTTAATGCGCATAGCGCGGGCCTGAGTCATTCAGGCCCCTTCGCTTCGTTTACCCGAAATTATTGGTAAATTTCTGCGGTCGCGTGGTAGTTACCTTCTTCACGAACTTCGATAACACGGAATGCTTTAGCACCTTTGGCATCGGCTTTATCTGACAGTGCCTGACGGATATCTGATGGTGCACCGGCTACGCCGCTGACGCTGATCATCCCTGTAGGCTGCATTGTTGCGGCTTGTTCTTGTGTAACAGGTTGTGCTGCAAAAACGCCAAATGACAATGCAGAGAGAATGCTTAATGTTGCGATGGTAGTTTTAACTTTCATGATTTTGACCTCGTCGATTTTATTATGTTTCCAACAACTGGTGCTTCACACCACGGAAATGAGTATACATCTAGTCACGCTATAAATTAATAGCTCGCTAATAGTTATTTGGGTGGTTACATGTCAACTATCTTTGTTTTTAATAACAAAAAGGCATAAAAAGTGGATGAAAAACGTTCGTTTCGTGTTAATTTTTAGTAAAATCAATGGAGTGAGTGAATTTGACTATTTGTGCTTATTCTTGCGGTGAATCACACCCTGGAAATATTTGTGTGACGGAATTTCGTAGGTTGTAGCGAGATTTAACAGAAAGGCGGTGCGTTTGCGGTTTTTTTGAGAAACGGAAGGCAGCAATAAAGGAAGGGAATAGCATTGAATGAGGTCAGAGAAGGTAATCTTCTGACCTCAGGCACAGAATGAAAGCGACAGGAGGTGCAAAATGTTGCAGCCCTAGAGCTCCTGCTCGAACAAACTGAGGATCGCATCGTGCAACTGTTTGACGCTAAATCCGCGGGCCGGTGTCGTGAAGATCGTATCATCACCGGCAATTGTTCCGAGGATCCCTTCGGATTTACCCAGGGAATCGAGTAAACGCGCGATCAGTTGTGCGGCTCCCGGGCTGGTTCGGATCACCACAACGGCATCGTTATGGTCGATATCCAGCACAAGATTCTTCAGAGGACTGGTGGTTGTCGGCACGCCAATTTCAGCGGGCAGGCAGTACACCATTTCCATCTTCGCATTACGAGTTCTGACAGCACCAAATTTTGTCAGCATCCGTGAGACTTTTGACTGATTGATATTTTCGAAACCATCATCCTGAAGTGCGACAACGATTTCGCCCTGAGAGCTGAATTTCTCTTCCTTCAACAGTGCCTTGAAGGCTTTGATCAAATCTTCCTGTTTAGCAGGATTACGCATTTTGCACCCTGGTCTCTGAATCATAGTGGGGCTGATTATGCAGATAATTGAATTTTTATGCAACAGAGGTTAATTGCAAAAATCATGAATTAAGCTTGGAACAAGGAATGTAAGTGCCGCTGTTTTAAGCTCAATTTAATGAATATGCCAAAATTGTGCATTGCGGGTGAACTGTGTTGCACAAGGGATTTAATGTGATGATCTCGATTCAGCTCTCACATTGGACCGAATTTAACCATTTATTAACCTGGCCTATTTTGTGGTGCTATTTTTAATGATGAAGCTTTCCGATAAAAAGTCACTAAAAGCGGAAAAAGGTCATCTTAGAGATGTTTTTTTACTTTCTAAACGACCAACCTCAGATTCTCTGCAGGTGAGCGATTGTTTTTAACAGCGTAAGTGATTAAGGTCACACCAATTAATTACACGACACTTATAAGTTAATGATAAAAAAGGAGTATAGGATGAAAGTTGCAGTTCTAGGTGCTGCGGGTGGTATCGGTCAGGCCCTCGCGCTTCTGCTCAAGACCCAGCTACCTTCCGGTTCCGAACTCTCATTATATGATATCGCACCGGTCACTCCGGGTGTCGCCGTCGATCTCAGCCATATCCCTACCGCGGTCAAAATTAAAGGTTTCTGTGGTGAAGATGCTAAACCGGCTCTGGAAGGGGCTGACATCGTCCTGATTTCTGCGGGGGTGGCACGTAAACCCGGCATGGATCGTTCAGACCTGTTTAATGTGAATGCCGGGATCGTGCGGAATCTGATCCAGCAAGTTGCCAGTACCTGCCCGAAAGCCTGCATTGGTATTATCACTAACCCGGTAAATACCACGGTCGCGATTGCGGCTGAAGTATTGAAAAATGCGGGCGTCTACGACAAAAATAAACTGTTTGGCGTAACGACTCTGGACGCAATCCGCTCCAATACTTTTGTCGCTGAGCTGAAGGGTAAGCAACCTGAAGATATCGAAGTGCCAGTTATCGGCGGGCACTCTGGTGTGACGATTCTGCCTTTATTGTCTCAGATCCCAGGTGTCTCTTTCACTGAAAGCGAAATTGTTGCACTGACTCAGCGCATTCAGAATGCCGGAACGGAAGTGGTAGAGGCCAAAGCCGGTGGCGGTTCTGCCACGCTTTCAATGGGGCAGGCTGCAGCACGCTTCGGGCTTTCATTGATGCGGGCGATGCAGGGTGAAGAGAATGTTGTGGAATGTGCCTATGTTGAAGGTAAAGGCGATTATGCGCGATTTTTCGCACAACCGGTTCTGCTAGGTAAACATGGCATTGCAGAGCTTATCGATATCGGTCAGCTCAGTGCTTTTGAGCAGCAATCGCTGGATTCGATGCTGGATATTCTTCGCAAAGATATCGAGCTTGGTGAGCAGTTTATTAATAAGTGAACATTGAACAAAGCCGCCGGTTAACGGGCGGCTTTTGTTTTTCTTAACGCGGTGTTTCATTGGTCGGGCGGCAACGGCGTTCAATGATTTGCAACGTTTTGGGATCAAAATACCGGCTAGGCCAGATCAGTGAGGGATGGATACCCAAAGCGCCTGCGATAAGCAATTCTCCTTTTGGCCATGGCGTGATAATGCATTTGAAAGTGTCGAAGAGCTCAGGCCTGCTGATCGTGATACTGCTGCGAGTGTGGTGCCCTTCTTTCTCAGTGCTGCAATAATATCAGCCTGGTGCCAGTCTTCATTCCTTGTCATCATGATCTCTTCCTTCTGAAAAATGATTTTCAATAAATACGCTATTAAACATACTTTTAAAAATTGCTCATACTACTCATATAAACCATATCAATGTTTCCTAAAATCCATTATTTTACTTATTTAGAAAATACATTCTTATTTTGATTTAGACAAACAAGTAAATTCCTTTTGCTTTTTGTGATTTGTGTCAGTTTATAATTTTATTATTGTATTTTTTTAAAGTGAAAACGTAACTGGCATGTGTTTTTTTTGAACAAATACATTGATAGGGTTAATTAACCAATTGAATTTTAGTTATTTAAATTATGATTTAAGGCGGTTTTTCTTGCTTTTTTAGATGGCTATCTACTTGTTGTAATTTGCTTTTTTTAATTTTCCTCTTATTTTAGTTTAAGATTTTATTTAAACTGCTTTCCGAAAAAAAATTTAATCAGTTCACCCGGCTGTTGATAAACATAATTCATGGAAGCATTTACATACATCTATAGACTCACTCCAAAAAATTGAATATCTTCTTTCTGTCAAATAGGTGTTTTTCTAAATGACTTATGTTAATACCACCTTTTATATAAACGCTCATTACCAGAAAATATCAGCATTACCCTCATGGATGTATAACAACGATCTTTCTTACTTACTTAATAAGAAACAAGGAATGTTATGAAAAAAGAGTGGTTTGCAGCAAAGGAACTGACCGGAAAAGAAGGACTGCCGACGTCAACCCAAGGTGTGCATGGGATGGCTCGCAGATTGTGCTGGATTAAACGCCGCAGGCTGGGCGTTCAGGGACGTGCAGTGGAATATCACATCGACAGCTTGCCCGGTAATGCCGCCGCCAGTTTATCGATGAATGAGCGTTCTGCTGAATATGTGTATACGTCACATCAGGACCCACTGGCGATCTGGATCGAAAGTTATAAGCAACTGAGAGAACCTGAACGTGAAACGATGATCTCATTCATTGTGAGGGAAGGGATATCTGAGTTGCTCAACAGATTACGTGAGCCTGAAAAAAACTAGCGCAATAATGCCTGTCGCGCCTGCTTTATTCTGGCAGGTACGACAGGCAAATATCAGAAATCGCGTTTTACAGACATATGCGCGAGGCCTTCAAGCGCAGAGCGATATTCGGACTCCGGGAGCACCTGAAGCGCCTGGATGGCTTTATCAGCTTCTTCTTCAGCACGCTGGCGGGTGTAAGCCAGAGAGCCCCACTGATGCATTGCTGCCAGCACGGGTTCCAATAAATGGCGCCCGTTACCCTCTTCGATAGCTTTGCGGATCATAGCGGATTGTTCGGCATCACCGTGCTGCATCGCATGCAGAAGGGGCAACGTCGGTTTTCCTTCATCAAGGTCATCGCCAGTGTTTTTGCCCAGCGTTTCGCCATCAGCATCGTAATCGAGCAAATCATCAATCAGCTGGAAAGCGGTGCCCAGATAACGACCATAATCTTGCAAAGCTGTAATCTGCTCACTGTTTCCGCCCGCCAGCATGGCAGAGGCTTGCGACGCGGCTTCAAAAAGACGCGCAGTTTTGCTGTAAATCACCTGCATGTAACTGGCTTCTGTGATGTCAGGATCATTGCAATTAATCAGTTGCTGCACTTCGCCTTCTGCAATCACATTCACCGCTTTTGCCATCAGAGCCAGAACAGGAAGCGATTCAAGATCTGTCATCATTTGAAATGCGCGGGTGTAGATAAAATCGCCGACCAATACGCTGGCGGCGTTGCCAAATGCGGCGTTCGCAGTGGCCTTTCCCCGACGCATATCTGATTCGTCGACCACATCGTCATGTAACAGTGTGGCGGTATGAATAAACTCAATCAGAGCAGCGACTTTGATGTGTTTATCGCCCTGGTAGGATAGTGCTTTGGCTGCCAGTACTGCTATCATCGGGCGGATACGTTTGCCGCCGCCACTGATGATGTAATATCCCAGTTGATTGATGAGAGAAACCTCTGAATTCAACTGTTCAAGGATGGATGCATTGACTGCAGCCATGTCGTCCTGGGTAAGATCAATAATCTGTTCTAGGTTCATTGTGTTTTTTCAGCTGTTGTTCTCTTCACCGCAATGAGGTCTGGCTCACATTGGCACATGGCGCTAACTGTAAAGGGGATTGTACTTGAAAAACAGTGTAGATAAATGATATCGGAAGAACTGCGCTTTTTTTCTTCTTTTGTCGTCATTGTACTCTTGTCTTATGCTGATTTTTTGCGTAGAATTCGCGCCCTATTGTGAATATTTATAGCGCCCTCTGGACTATACAAAGTTGAGTGCGCGGAAAGCGGAGTTTTATATGTACGCGGTTTTCCAAAGTGGTGGTAAACAACACCGTGTCAGCGAAGGACAGACTATCCGTCTGGAGAAGCTGGACGTTGCAACTGGCGAAGCTATCGAGTTCGATCAGGTTCTGATGATTGCAAACGGTGAAGAAATCAACATCGGTCTGCCTTTAGTGGCTGGCGGTGTAATCAAAGCTGAAGTCGTTGCTCACGGTCGTGGCGAAAAGGTCAAAATCGTTAAGTTTCGTCGTCGTAAACACTATCGTAAGCAGCAGGGCCACCGTCAGTGGTTCACTGACGTTAAAATCACCGGCATCAGCGCTTAAGATTAGGAGAGCGGAACAATGGCACACAAAAAGGCTGGCGGCTCCACACGTAACGGTCGCGATTCAGAAGCTAAACGTCTGGGCGTAAAACGCTTTGGCGGCGAAGCAGTACTGGCAGGCAGCATCATCGTTCGTCAGCGCGGCACCAAATTCCACGCTGGTATCAACGTGGGTTGCGGCAAGGACCACACTCTGTTTGCTTTGGCTGACGGTAAAGTCAAGTTCGAAGTTAAAGGCCCGAAAAACCGTAAGTACATCAGCATCGAAGCTGAATAAGTTTTTCGCGTCTTAGTAAATAGATGTAAGCCCCGCAATTCGTTGCGGGGCTTTTTACATTCTGGTTAGCCCATTCTGGCGGGATATGGATACGAAATCACAGGCACCTGTCGGGATTCTGTTGGCGCTGATTACTGCCATGAGCTGGGGCTCTTTGCCTATCGCCATGAAGCAGGTTCTGGTGGTGATGGATCCCTTTACTGTGGTTTGGTATCGGTTTTCGATGGCGGCCGTTGTGCTGGGTTGCATTTTGGCCATGAGGCGAAGGCTGCCTCCAAGAGCGATTTTCAGGCGACCGCGCTGGCTGGTTTTAGTGCTGATTGCAACTTGTGGATTACTGGGAAACTTTGTTCTTTTTAGTTCTTCTTTGCAATTTCTTAGCCCGACGGCTTCTCAGGTTATCGGACAGCTTTCTCCGGTCGGTATGATGGTGGCCAGCGTAATCATCCTAAAAGAAAGGATGCGCGTTACGCAGGTTATTGGCGCCAGTATGTTAATTTTTGGGCTGATATTGTTTTTCAATACCAGTCTGATTGAGATTTTCACCCGTCTGACGGATTACACTTTGGGTGTGATTTTTGGCGTCGGGGCAGCAACAGTTTGGGTGATATACGGTGTGGCGCAAAAGGTTTTACTGCGTCAACTGGCTTCACCGCAAATCCTTTTTTTGCTGTACACTTTATGTTCTATTGCATTGCTCCCGCTGGCCAGCCCTGCGGTGCTTTCACAGCTCAGCGGCTGGCAGTTTGCCTGCCTGTTGTTTTGCGGCGCGAATACCTTGGTAGGATATGGCGCCTTAGCGGAAGCGATGGCGAGATGGCAGGCAGCTCAGGTGAGTGCATTAGTGACACTCACGCCGCTGTTTACCCTGCTATTTTCAGATTTATTGGCACTTGCCTGGCCTGACTTTTTTGCTGTACCAGTACTTAATTTTATTGGTTATCTGGGAGCATTTGTGGTGGTGGCGGGTGCAATGTTTTCCGCAATTGGCCATCGATGGTGGCCACGTCGGACAGAGCAAAACCTGGTAGCTAAACTTTAGCTGCCAGGCGAATGATTTACGGAGACAGAACAAATGAAGTTTGTTGATGAAGCCACGATTCTGGTTGTGGCCGGTGATGGCGGTAACGGGTGCGTCAGCTTCCGCCGCGAAAAATACATTCCACGTGGCGGCCCTGCCGGTGGCGACGGTGGTGATGGCGGTGATGTGTACCTCGTTGCTGATGAGAACCTCAATACGCTGATCGATTTCCGCTTTGTGAAATCTTATCGTGCTGAGCGCGGTACTAACGGTCAGAGCAGCGACTGTACCGGTAAACGCGGTAAGGACATCACCATTAAAGTGCCTGTGGGAACGCGAGTTCTTGACCAAAGCACTGGCGAAGTCCTGGCGGATATGACCAAAAATGGTCAGGTTAATATGGTCGCTAAAGGCGGCTTCCACGGACTCGGTAACACCCGTTTTAAATCTTCCGTGAACCGTTCACCGCGTCAGAAAACCATGGGCACCAAAGGTGAAGAGCGTGATATCGCACTCGAACTGATGCTGCTTGCCGATGTAGGCATGCTGGGTCTGCCAAACGCAGGTAAATCGACGTTTATCCGCTCCGTCTCTGCAGCGAAGCCGAAAGTGGCTGATTATCCGTTTACCACCCTGGTGCCAAGCCTCGGTGTTGTACGTATGGATCACGAACAAAGCTTCGTGGTTGCAGATATCCCCGGTCTGATCGAAGGGGCTTCTGAAGGCGCTGGTCTGGGTATCCGCTTCCTGAAGCACCTTGAGCGTTGCCGCGTTCTGTTGCACCTGATCGACATTGCGCCGATCGATGAATCTGATCCGATCGAAAATGCCAAAGTCATCATCAATGAACTGAAGCAATACAACGCCAAGCTGGCTGAAAAGCCGCGCTGGTTAGTGTTCAATAAAGTTGATCTGATCGAGAAAGAAGAAGCTGAAGCGCGTGCTAAGGCGATTGCTGATGCATTAGGTTGGGAAGGTAACTATTACCTTATTTCCGCTGCAAACCGCGAAGGTGTGAATGCATTGTGTTGGGACGTGATGAAGTTCATCAACGAAAATCCTAAGCACATGGCGATTGAAGAAGCGGCACCCGAGAAAGTTGAGTTCATGTGGGATGATTATCACCGTGAACAACTGGCTGAAGTGGAATCTGAAGCCGACGACGACTGGGATGATGACTGGGATGAAGATGACGACGAAGGCGTAGAAATCATTTACGAACGTTAATCCCGTGTATTAGCGTTTCATCGCTGAAAGAAAGGCTGCCATTGGCAGCCTTTTTCTTTTTGATCGCGTGTTAATCGGAGGGCGTATTAACGGGTGTCTGGTGAAAGTGTCAGCGAGCTTTGTAATGCAACATCCGGTAGCCAGCATTGTGCGCTGAGGCCAGTGTTGCCGGGGCGATTTCGCAATATCAGCGTACCGCCATGCAGGTGCGCAATCCGCACCACAATATTTAAGCCCAGGCCGCTGCCTCCATAACGTTGGTCGACGCGCTTAAAAGCCTGTGTCAGTTCACTGGCCTTCGTTTCATCAATACCCGGACCGGCATCGTCTATCTTTATCAGGAATCCGTTGTCTTGCGGTGCAATTGTGATGCCGATGTCGCTATTTTCAGGCCCGTAGCGGTAAGCATTTTCGACCAGATTGCGTACCATTAAACGTAGCAGCACAGCATCCCCCTGAATTTCAGCACGAGGCGGCAGGTGTATTTTCAAGTTTTGACCGCGTTCACTGAGCATTTCACACAGCTCTTCTCTGAGCGGCTCAACGACGTTACTGATCAGGTCAACCTGCTGATATTCGCCTTTGGCAAAATTCTGTCCGGCGCGGGCAAGCATAAGTAACTGCTCTATGGTATGCATTAACTGGTCGATGCGGCTTATCAGAGTATCGCTGCCTTCTACGCCTTTTTTATGCATTATTTCCAGATGCAACCGGACGCCTGCCAGTGGAGTGCGCAACTCATGAGCCGCATCCGCAGTGAACAATCGTTCCTGCTGAATGGTGCTGGAGAGACGAGAGAAAAGCTGATTCAATGCATTCGTCACGGCCACAATCTCCCTGGTTTCGCTGTTGAGTGGCAGGGGAGAGAGGTTATCGGCTGAACGGGTCTCCAGTCGTTTTTGTAACTGGTTAAGAGGCCGGATAATCCAGCTGATGGCCCAAAAGGACAGTACCAGAGTAATACTCATCATGAGTAAGGAAGGGGCAATCAGTGAAGCAATGGCTTCTGCAATTTCTTTCTCAACGTGTGCGTTACGGACTTTGGCTGACAGGGTGTCATTGACCAGCAGGTTAATTTGTTCCTGGCTCTCGTGCCAGAGCCAGAAAATACTGATGAGCTGAGTCACGAACAGGATCAGAGCCAGCATAACCAGAAGGCGGCGGCGCATACTGGTCATACGATTATTTCCAGCCTGTAGCCGATACCACGTACAGTTCTGATGACTTCTTTACCCAATTTGCGGCGCAGATTATGAACATGTACCTCAAGCGTATTGGAGCCTAAATCATCCTGCCAGGTATAGAGATCTTGCTGGAGCAACTCGCGGTTTACAGTCTGCCCGGCACGCATCATCAGTCGTGACAAAATCGCGAACTCTTTGGGCGTGACTTCTACCGGCGCATCATTGAGATAAGCCTGCTGAGAGGAGAGATTGATTTTCAGGTTGCCGACGGAAATCTGGTTGTCACTCTGCCCCTGATAACGGCGGATCAGGGCGCGGACACGGGCCTGTAATTCGACTAAGGCAAAGGGTTTAATCAGATAGTCATCGGCACCGGCGTCAAGGCCATCGACGCGGTCTTCAAGTGCATCGCGGGCGGTAAGAATCAACACGGGCAGGGAAATACTTTGACGTCGCCACTGGCGCAGCAGCGTTGCGCCATCTTTGTCTGGCAATCCTAAGTCCAGGATCACCAGACTGTACTGACTGGTTTGGATCAGACTCTGCGCCTCGGCCGCGGTTGACGCGCAGTCGCAGGCATAATTTTCACTGGTAAGTGCCAGCGTTAATCCCTGCCGTAAAAGTTCATCATCTTCAACTATCAGCAGTTTCATCGTCTGGCACTTCTCCGTGGTTAATTATTTTGGTAGATATCCCTGTAGAGACGGCTTTCAAAGCGCACCAGCGGCGCACGCCGTGTACGTTGATCTTCAGGGGGAACAGCATAGCCTGAAAGGAACTGCACAAAGGCCATACGCTGTCCGCTGGCTGTGGTGATGAAACCTGCCAGATTATATACGCCAGACAGTGAACCGGTTTTTGCCGATACTTTGCCGTCGACACCCGCTTCATGCAGACCACCGCGGTACTGTAAGGTTCCGTCATGGCCAGCTAAAGGCAACATCGAAATAAAATCTAATTCTTTATCGTGCTGGGCGATATATTGCAGCACCTGCATCATTGTGGCCGGTGACAATAAATCATGGCGTGAAAGGCCGGAGCCATCAACCTGAATCGAGTTACCCAAATCCACGCCTGCTTTCTGACGCAAAATCTGACGAACCGCGTCTGAGCCCGCCCGCCATGTTCCCGGTACGCCAAAACGCTGATGACCAATCGTACGGAAGACCGTATCAGCGATCATGTTGTCTGATTTCTTAAGCATCTGATGCAGCAAATCATGCAGGGGCGCTGATTGCGTTTGTGCCAGAACCGTACCTGTTGGTGTCGGCTGGGTTTGACGTTTCAGGGTGCCGTCAATCTGGATATCTGCCTGCAACAGCTCATCTTTAAGAATCGCACCGGCATAACTGGCACCATCCTGAATAGCAAAAGCCAGTGGCAGAGGCTCGCTGCGTTGAGTCAGACAACCAGTGAGTGTATATCGGTTGAATTCACCCGGGACGACATCCAGTTCGCAATACTGCGCATCCGGAGAGCCTTTTGCCAGCGTGCGGACTTCACTGAACATATGCACTGGATAATAAGAGGCTACGCGAATAAACGCGTTCTCGTCAGGTTTAGGCGCGCTATAGAGAGATACCGAGAAACAGTTTCTGTCGACAATTGCGGCTGCTGGGGGAGCGCTGAAGCATTGGGTGATATCATTCCATGGCCATCCGGGAGCTTTGTCATGGCTTGCAAACACGGAAGTGTTAATGACCACATCGCCAGTGATTTCTTTGACGCCCTGTTTTTTCAAAACAGCGACCATATTCCGAATATTCTGGCGTTTCAGGGTCGGGTCACCAGAAAACCGAGCGACCAGATCTCCCTTGAGAACTCCGTCAGAAACAGAACCCGATGTTTCGAGTGTAGTGGTGAAACGGAAATCAGGCCCCAACTGCAACAGCGCAGCCAGTGCCGTCAGAATCTTCATAGTACTGGCAGGCAGCGCCATCTGGGTACCGTGATAATCGATCACAGGCGCAGGGGCGCCAATTTTCTGTACCAGCACCGCCAGATTCGTGCCATCAGGCAGATATTCTGTGTAATTTTCGATCTGAGCCGCATTTGTATTCAGAACAAACGCGCATGCTAATCCACTGACAATTCGTAAAAAACGCATTATTTTGAGTAAAGGCTCTGAGTAACGGCAGGATAATGTGGTGCCATACTACGATGCTACGAACCAAGGCGCAACGTGGCTGAAAGTAAACGATGATCCTCAAGGAACTCTACGTTAAAATACGAATCAAAATGCGAAATGATTCCTGGCCTGGTGGCAACGCCGGGTGAGGTTTTTTTTGTTTTTCGCCAGAGAGTCGGTCAGAAGAACTGGCTTAATTTCTTACCTGATTCAATCAGGACGGTGTTTACCGAAAGGACCAAGTTAGAGGTAATAAATATATGAAACCGATTCCGATGACGTTACGTGGCGCAGAAAGATTACGTGAAGAACTGGACCATCTGAAGAGCGTCCGTCGCCCGAAAATCATTTCTGATATCGCGACCGCACGTGAGCATGGTGATTTGAAAGAGAATGCTGAATACCATGCTGCGCGTGAACAGCAGGGTTTTTGTGAAGGCCGTATCCAGGAAATCGAAGCTAAGCTTTCGAATGCTCAGGTTATTGATGTGACCAAAATGCCCGCAACCGGCCGTGTCATTTTTGGTGCGACAGTGACTGTGATGAACCTGGACACTGAAGAAGAACAAAAATACCGCATCGTGGGTGATGACGAAGCAGATTTTAAGCAAAATCTGATTTCTGTGAATTCCCCGATTGCCCGCGGTTTGATTGGCAAAGAGCAGGATGATGTTGTTGTCATCAAAACGCCTGGCGGCGATGTTGAGTTTGAAGTATTGAAGGTCGAATACCTCTAAAATCTGCATTAAAAAGGGCGAAACGTGATGTTTCGCCCGATAATTCTCACATTCATGCAGTGAATTGCTTCACAGTAAATTGAAAACTAAAGTAAAAAGGCCTGCTCAGACCTTCCCCTGAACGTGATTTCGTGGCACCTTTCCGAAAATCTACAGCGCTTTTCGTTAAACCTTAATGGATTAACGCGGTAAGATAATTTTGCGGTCTTCGGTGGAAGGGCGATAAAGTACCAGCATATTGCCGATGACTTGCACATTACACGCCTTGGTTTCACGCACAATCGCGTCTACGATCAAAGACTTCGTTTCGCGTTCTTCTGCCGCGACTTTAACCTTGATCAGTTCGTGATGTTGCAGCGCCTGTTCGATTTCGGCGAGCACACCCTCAGTCAGCCCGTTGTTGCCCAGCATAACAACCGGTTTCAGGGGATGCGCGAGGCCTTTCAGGTACTGTTTTTGTTTATTGTTAAGATTCATCGTCTTTTTTGCTTAAGTTGGGATTGAAAACGGGTCATTCTACCGCCATCTCATGTATATCACCAACCCGGACTGCTTCGGGGAGGGAATAATACTGACTTAGCCATAGACGTCATGATGCTAACAGCTTGTTCCAAAAGCTCTAACTCAGGGTGGTTGGAAAACTATATGGTTACTAAATAATGTCTAATAAAAAGCGTTCTGCAAGTTCCAGTCGCTGGTTGCAGGAACACTTTAGCGATAAATATGTGCTACAGGCACAGAAAAAAGGGCTGCGTTCCCGTGCCTGGTTTAAACTTGATGAAATACAGCAAGGCGATAAGCTGTTTAAACCGGGTATGACGGTGGTTGATTTAGGAGCAGCTCCTGGTGGTTGGTCACAGTATGTGGCGACGCAGATCGGTAACAAAGGGCGAATTATTGCTCTTGACCTTTTACCTATGGATCCTATTGTTGGAGTCGACTTCCTTCAAGGGGATTTTCGTGATGAATTAGTTCTCAAAGCGCTGCTTGAACGCGTGGGAGAAAGCAAGGTTCAGGTGGTCATGTCCGATATGGCCCCTAATATGAGCGGTACTCCGGCAGTCGATATTCCAAAATCGATGTATCTGGTTGAATTAGCATTGGATATGTGTCGGGATGTATTAGCACCAGGCGGAAGTTTCCTGGTGAAGGTGTTTCAGGGAGATGGCTTTGATGAATACCTGCGGGAAATTCGCTCCCTGTTTACGAAGGTGAAGATTCGTAAGCCAGACGCTTCCCGAGCACGTTCGCGAGAAGTGTACATCGTAGCGACAGGGCGGAAACTGTAGTTCCCTAACGCTGTTTGTTAACACAGTTGTAATATGAGGTTAATCCCTTGAGTGACATGGCGAAGAACCTGATCCTCTGGTTAGTCATCGCGGTTGTATTGATGTCTGTATTTCAGAGTTTTGGTCCCAGCGAATCTAATGGTAACAAGGTAGATTACACTACCTTTACAACCGAAGTGGCCCAAGACCAGGTCCGTGAAGTACGTATCAATGGACGTGCGATTGACGTTATCAAAAAAGACAGCAGCAAATACACAACCTATATTCCGGTTAATGATCCTAAATTGCTGGATACGCTGCTGAGCAAAAACGTGAAAGTTGTTGGTGAACCGCCTGAACAGCAGAGTTTCCTGGCGACTATCTTCATTTCATGGTTCCCGATGCTGCTTCTGATTGGCGTCTGGATATTCTTTATGCGACAGATGCAGGGTGGCGGTGGCAAAGGCGCAATGTCCTTTGGTAAAAGCAAAGCCCGCATGCTGACGGAAGACCAAATCAAAACTACGTTTGCTGACGTTGCAGGTTGTGACGAAGCGAAGGAAGAGGTGAGCGAGCTGGTTGATTACCTGCGTGAACCAAGCCGTTTCCAGAAACTGGGCGGTAAAATTCCTAAAGGCGTTCTGATGGTGGGTCCTCCGGGTACGGGTAAGACCTTGCTGGCTAAAGCCATTGCCGGTGAAGCCAAAGTCCCGTTCTTTACGATTTCGGGTTCTGACTTCGTTGAAATGTTCGTCGGTGTGGGTGCATCACGTGTCCGTGACATGTTCGAACAGGCGAAGAAAGCGGCTCCATGTATCATCTTCATCGATGAAATTGACGCCGTTGGCCGTCAGCGTGGTGCAGGTTTAGGCGGTGGTCATGATGAACGTGAGCAAACCCTGAACCAGATGCTGGTTGAGATGGATGGTTTCGAAGGTAACGAAGGTATTATCGTTATTGCCGCGACCAACCGTCCGGATGTTCTGGACCCTGCGTTGCTGCGTCCGGGCCGTTTTGACCGTCAGGTTGTTGTCGGCTTGCCAGATGTCCGTGGCCGTGAACAGATCCTGAAAGTTCACATGCGTCGTGTTCCGCTGGCGACAGATGTTGATGCTTCTGTGATTGCCCGTGGTACACCAGGATTCTCTGGTGCTGACCTGGCTAACCTGGTCAACGAAGCTGCACTGTTCTCTGCTCGTGGTAACAAACGTGTGGTGTCGATGGTCGAGTTCGAAAAAGCCAAAGACAAAATCATGATGGGTGCTGAGCGCCGTTCCATGGTAATGACCGAATCGCAGAAAGAGTCCACTGCATATCACGAAGCGGGACACGCCATCATTGGCCGTCTGGTTCCTGAACATGACCCAGTGCACAAGGTGACCATTATCCCTCGTGGCCGTGCATTAGGTGTGACTTTCTTCCTGCCCGAAGGTGATGCGATCAGCGCCAGCCGTCAGAAACTCGAAAGTCAGATTTCTACCTTATATGGTGGCCGTCTTGCTGAAGAGATTATTTACGGTGTGGAAAAAGTGTCTACCGGTGCGTCTAACGATATCAAAGTAGCCACGTCGATTGCCCGTAACATGGTTACGCAGTGGGGCTTCTCAGATAAATTAGGTCCGTTGCTGTATGCGGAAGAAGAAGGTGAAGTCTTCCTCGGTCGTTCAGTCGCGAAAGCTAAGCATATGTCTGATGAAACCGCCCGTATCATCGATCAGGAAGTTAAGTCTCTGGTTGAACGTAACTACGTTCGTGCGCGTACTTTGCTGATGGAAAACATGGATATCCTTCATTCAATGAAAGATGCCCTGATGAAGTATGAAACCATCGATGCACCGCAAATTGATGACCTGATGAACCGTACTGAAGTTCGCCCGCCAGCTGGCTGGGACGATGCTAACGGCAAAAACGGTAACAGCAGCTCCAATGACGGCGGTACGCCAAAAGCGCCAACGCCTGTCGACGAACCTCGTACGCCGAATCCTGGCAACACGATGTTTGAGCAATTCAGCGGCAAGTAAGAGGCTGATTGGAAAATAATGCTGATGACACTCAACCCCGGGCTTGCCCGGGGTTTTTTATGCGTGCATTCTTTGCCTCGGAATTTGAAAAGCCTTTATTGATTGATCAGAAGGGACGTGATTTATGCACCTCACTGCCAGAGAGTCCAGATTGGATCTCACTTACCCCCAGGTTATGGGGATCCTGAACGTTACCCCCGACTCATTTTCCGATGGCGGGCGACATAACACGCTTGATCTTGCTCTCAGACATGCTCAGGCAATGGTTGATGCAGGCGCGACAATTCTCGACATCGGTGGTGAATCGACCCGCCCTGGTGCAGCAGAAGTCAGCGAAGATGAGGAACTGGCCCGTGTGGTGCCGGTAGTCGAAGCCATTGCGCAGCGTTTTGATGTCTGGGTCTCCGTCGATACCTCAAAAGCCGCCGTGATCCGTGAAGCGGCAAATGCGGGCATGCATCTGATCAACGATATCCGTTCACTTCAGGAGCCCGGTGCGCTACAGGCTGCGGCCGAAACGGGTTTACCTGTTTGTCTGATGCACATGCAGGGTGACCCCAAAACGATGCAGCATGCCCCGCATTACGACAATGTCGTTGCGCAGGTGGATCAGTATTTTTTTGAGCAAATTGCCCGTTGTGTTAACGCCGGCATTGCGAAAGAAAAATTGTTGCTCGATCCGGGCTTCGGTTTCGGTAAAAATTTGGAGCATAACTATCAGTTGCTCGCACGGTTGGCTGAGTTTCATCACTTTGGCATGCCATTGTTAGTGGGGATGTCGAGGAAATCCATGGTGGGGCAACTTCTGCATGTTTCTCCTGAGAAACGGGTTACCGGAAGTGTTGCTTGTGCTGTGATCGCTGCCATGCAAGGTGCTAAGATCGTGCGTGTACATGATGTAAAAGAAACCGTTGAAGCGATGCGTATCGTGGAAGCGACACTTTCTGCAAGGGATAAAAACTAATTATGAGCAACCGTAAATACTTTGGGACAGATGGCATCCGCGGAAAAGTGGGCGATACCCCGATTACCCCTGATTTTGTTCTGAAACTAGGCTGGGCGGCTGGCAAAGTATTAGCACGCCACGGTTCGCGTAAAGTGATCATCGGTAAAGATACCCGCATTTCGGGTTATATGCTGGAATCAGCGTTAGAGGCAGGGCTTGCTGCTGCAGGTTTATCGGCTTCTTTCACCGGCCCGATGCCAACGCCTGCCGTGGCTTACCTGACACGTACTTTCCGTGCAGAAGCGGGCATCGTTATTTCAGCCTCGCATAATCCTTACTACGATAACGGCATTAAGTTTTTCACAATCGACGGGACTAAATTACCTGACGAAGTGGAAGAGGCGATTGAAGCTGAGCTTGAAAAACCACTGACATGTGTTGAATCTGCCGAACTGGGTAAAGCCAGCCGCATCGTGGATGCCGCCGGTCGTTACATCGAATTCTGTAAAGGCACATTCCCGACAGAACTGAGTCTGAACAGTCTGAAAATTGTGGTCGACTGTGCCAACGGCGCTACTTATCACATTGCACCTAGCGTTTTGCGCGAATTGGGGGCAAAAGTCATCGCTATCGGCTGTGAGCCGGATGGGATGAACATCAACGAAGAATGCGGGGCAACGGATGTCCGTCAGTTGCAGCAGCGTGTTCTGGCTGAAAAAGCAGATGTCGGGCTGGCTTTTGACGGCGATGGTGACCGCCTGATCATGGTTGATCATGAAGGTAATAAAGTTGATGGCGACCAAATCCTCTACATCATTGCGCGTGAAGGGCTTCGTCAGGGCCAGTTGAAAGGCGGTGCCGTCGGCACGTTGATGAGCAATATGGGCCTCGAGCTTGCCTTAAAGCAACTGGGCATTCCCTTTACCCGTGCGAAAGTAGGTGATCGCTACGTACTGGAAAAAATGCAGGAAAAAGGTTGGCGGATCGGGGCTGAGAACTCAGGCCATATCATTTTGCTGGATAAAACTACTACAGGTGATGGCATTGTGGCAGGTTTGCAAGTGCTTACCGCGATGGTGCGCAATCATATGAGCTTGCATGACCTGTGCAGCGGCATGAAATTGCTTCCGCAGGTCCTGATCAACGTCCGTTTTGCTGGTGAACATGATCCGCTGGAATCCGATGAGGTTAAGCAGGTCACGGCTGAAGTTGAAAAGCAGTTAGCGGGCCGCGGTCGGGTGCTGTTGCGTAAATCAGGTACCGAACCTCTGCTGCGCGTAATGGTCGAAGGGGAAGATGCCGAACTGGTGGAAAAACTGGCCAACCGTATTGCGGATGCCGTCAAAGCGGTCAAAGCGTAAGCCGATAAAAAACGGTAAATTTTCGGTGAGTTTCTCGCTGCCGGACCTCCTGGCAGCATGTTTTATCCCGATTTGCCGTTTTTTTCCGCAAACGAACAGTTTGATGAAAATTGCCCTTGCACGGTAATACGGCTTTGGTTAGTATTCACACCCGCTTCAGTGGGTCCTTTGATGACCTGCTAAATGGTGAGAAGCAATTGGCATGCGGTGAACCCGCGAGGATACAGGTACTACTATGTACGACGCTCTTCTGGTGATTTTCCTTATCGTAGCAATTGGGCTTATCGCTCTGGTTATGCTGCAACAAGGTAAAGGCGCTGATATGGGAGCCTCTTTCGGGGCAGGTGCTTCTGGCACATTGTTCGGTTCGAGTGGTTCCGGTAACTTCATGACCCGCATGACCGGCGTTTTGGCAGCATTGTTCTTTATCATTAGTTTGATTCTCGGGAACATGAGCACCAATAAAGGCCAAAAAGGCAGTGAGTGGGAAAACCTGAGTCAGCCAGCTAAAACTGAGCAGACGACTGCACCGGCAGCTCCAGCAGCGCCTAACAGTGACGTTCCTCACTAAGCAGTAAACTTCTTATCAAAGAAGCTAAGTTTTCAAACAGTGGCTTATGCTTGGACAGTATAAGCGATTGTGAAAAAAAAGAGTGCCGAGGTGGTGGAATTGGTAGACACGCTACCTTGAGGTGGTAGTGCCCGAATGGGCTTACGGGTTCAAGTCCCGTCCTCGGTACCAATCTTTATGATAATTTGCTTTTTAGCGGTTATCGGCGTAGTATTTGCCACGTTTTCGGACGCGGGGTGGAGCAGCCTGGTAGCTCGTCGGGCTCATAACCCGAAGGTCGTCGGTTCAAATCCGGCCCCCGCAACCACTTTCCCTAAGTGTTTATTTCAAATAGACTTTCAGTATCTTCCTGTGATGTTCTGCAGCTTCAATTTGAAAACAACACTTCGCGAAAGTTGTACCGAAGCCGCTATGCGGCGAATAGGGTCCAGTTGCATAAAGCCCCGATTTATCGGGGTTTTTTGTTATTTGGCAACAGAATCACTGGGCTATTTAGCCCTTTTTTTATGTCTTGGGGGTGGGCTTGTCCACATTAGAACAAAAATTAACAGAGCTGATTACAGCACCAGTCGAGGCACTTGGCTTTGAGCTGGTGGGCATCGAGTTCGTTCGGGCTCGCCAATCGACGTTGCGCATCTATATTGATAGTGACGCCGGGATCAATGTT
Source organism: Rahnella sp. NRRL B-41462 (assembly GCF_003263525.1). NCBI lineage: Bacteria > Pseudomonadati > Pseudomonadota > Gammaproteobacteria > Enterobacterales > Yersiniaceae > Rahnella > Rahnella sp. NRRL B-41462. Next base: position 22,347 of record NZ_JYDF01000029.1, read on the forward strand.
GATGATTGTGCTGATGTCAGCCACCAGGTGAGCGCTGTGCTGGACGTTGAAGATCCAGTCACTGTCGCCTACAACCTGGAAGTTTCCTCTCCAGGCCTTGATCGTCCTATGTTCACCGCTGAACATTATCAACGTTTTCTTGGCGATGAAGTCAGTGTTGTTTTGCGCATGGCAGTGCAAAACCGCCGCAAATGGCAAGGCATCATTAAAGCTGTCGAAGGCGAGATGATCACGGTGACAGTGGAAGGGAAAGATGAAGTGTTCGCACTGAGCAACATCCAGAAAGCGAACCTGGTACCCCACTTTTAAAGAGTTTGGAAGAGGCAACTAGGATGAACAAAGAGATTCTGGCTGTTGTAGAAGCAGTTTCTAATGAAAAATCCCTCCCGCGCGAGAAGATTTTTGAAGCGCTGGAAATTGCATTATCAACGGCGACCAAGAAAAAATACGAGCAGGAAATCGAAGTCCGCGTCAGCATTGACCGCAAAACAGGCGACTTCGATACTTTCCGTCGCTGGGTAGCAGTCAACGAAGTGACTCAGCCGACCCGTGAAATCACCCTCGAAGCTGCACAATACGAAGATCCGTCAATCGACCTCGGCGGATATATTGAAGATCAAATTGAGTCGGTCACTTTCGACCGCATCACTACGCAGACTGCTAAACAAGTTATCGTACAGAAGGTACGTGAAGCAGAACGCGCGATGGTGGTTGATCAGTTCCGTGAGCAGCAAGGTGAAATTGTTACTGGCGTCGTTAAGAAAGTTAACCGTGACAGTATTGCGCTGGATTTAGGCAGCAACGCTGAAGCTGTTATCCTGCGAGAAGACATGCTTCCTCGTGAAAACTTCCGCTCCGGCGACCGTATTCGTGGGGTGCTGTATGATGTTCGCCCTGAAGCACGTGGTGCTCAGCTGTTCGTCAGCCGTTCACGAAACGAGATGCTAATTGAACTGTTCCGCATCGAAGTGCCGGAAATTGGCGAAGAACTGATCGAAATTAAAGCGGCAGCTCGTGATCCGGGTTCCCGTGCAAAAATCGCTGTAAAAACTAACGACAAACGTATCGACCCGGTCGGTGCTTGTGTCGGCATGCGTGGTGCACGCGTTCAGGCCGTTTCCAGTGAACTGGGCGGTGAACGCATTGATATCATCCTTTGGGATGACAATCCTGCGCAATTTGTTATCAACGCAATGGCACCGGCAGACGTCGCTTCCATCGTAGTTGATGAAGATAAATGCACCATGGATATCGCCGTTGAAGCCAGCAATCTGGCACAGGCGATTGGCCGCAATGGCCAGAACGTGCGTTTGGCCTCCCAATTGTTGAAACAGCATCGTGGTGATGACAAGTGGGAACTGAACGTGATGACAGCAGACGACCTGCAAGCCAAACATCAGGCTGAGGCACACGCTGCGATTGATACCTTTACCAAATATCTGGCCATCGATGAAGATTTTGCCACGGTTCTGGTTGAAGAAGGTTTCTCTACGCTTGAAGAACTGGCTTACGTGCCAGTTAACGAACTACTTGAAATCGACGGCCTGGATGAAGACACCGTGGATGCGCTGCGCGAACGTGCGAAAGAAGCGCTGACCACACTGGCTTTAGCTCAGGAAGAAAGTCTCGGTGACAAAAAGCCTGCTGACGATCTGCTTAATCTGGCGGGTCTGGAACGTAGCATGGCATTTAAACTGGCTGCACAAGGGGTTTGTACGCTGGAAGATCTTGCCGAGCAGGGTGTCGACGATCTGGCTGATATTGAAGGTCTTACTGACGAGCAGGCTGGTGAACTTATCATGGCCGCGCGCAATATCTGCTGGTTTGGCGACAACGCGTAATAAACTGTAGCAGGAAGGAACAGCATGACAGATGTAACTGTAAAATCGCTGGCGGCAGAGATTCAGACTCCGGTAGATCGCCTGGTACAGCAATTTGCTGATGCAGGGATCTCGAAGTCCGAAGCTGACTCTGTGACCCAGCAAGAAAAAGAAACTTTATTGTCGCATCTGAATGGTGGAAATTCAGGTGCGTCAAACAAACTGACGTTACAACGCAAAACGCGTAGTACACTGAATATTCCGAGCACCGGCGGGAAGAGTAAATCGGTGCAAATCGAGGTCCGCAAGAAACGCACTTATGTTAAACGTGATATGACCGAGGCAGAACTTGCCCAGGCCGAAGCGGAAGAGCAGGCGAAGCGTGACGCGGAAGAACAGGCACAGCGTGCAGCAGCGGAGCAAGCCCAGCGCGAAGCTCAGGAAAAAGCCAAACGCGCCGCCGAAGAGCAAGCTAAACGTGAGGCCGCTGATAAAGCTAAGCGTGATGCAGCGGAAAAAGATAAAGTGACCAACCAAAATACCGATGAAGTAACTAAACCAGCTCAGGCAGAGAAAGCACGCCGTGAAGCTGAAGCCGCAGAGCTGAAACGCAAAACGGAAGAAGAAGCCCAGCGTAAGATTGAAGAAAACGCCAAGCGCATCGCAGAAGAGGCCCGTAAAATGGCTGACTCTGGTGTCTGGACTGAAGCTACTGCACCAAGCGAATCAGAATCTGCTGACTATCATGTCACCACTTCTACCCATGCTCGTGCTGCTGAAGACGAAAATGACGCCAAAGTTGAAGGCGAACGTCGTAGCCGTACTCGCGGTGGCAAAGCGACCAAACAGAAAAAAGGCAACAAGCTGTCCGAATCTAAAGCGGATCGCGAAGAAGCCCGTGCTGTTGGCCGTAACGGTAAAGGTAAGCGTAAGCCAAGTACCTTACAGCAGAGCTTTAACAAGCCTGTTGTTGCCGTGAACCGTGATGTTGTTGTGGGTGAAACCATTACTGTTGCTGAGCTGGCAAACAAAATGGCAGTTAAAGGTTCTCAGGTCATCAAAACCATGATGAAACTGGGCGCCATGGCCACCATCAACCAGGTCATTGATCAGGAAACTGCTCAACTGGTTGCAGAAGAAATGGGTCATAAAGTTATCCTGCGTCGTGAGAACGAGCTGGAAGAAGCGCTGATGAGCGATCGTGACACGGGCGCTTCTGCAGCCGCTGAGCCACGCGCTCCGGTTGTGACCATCATGGGCCACGTTGACCACGGTAAAACCTCATTGCTTGACTACATTCGTTCAACGAAAGTGGCAGCAGGCGAGGCCGGTGGTATTACCCAGCATATCGGTGCTTACCACGTAGAAACCGAAAACGGCATGATCACCTTCCTGGATACTCCGGGACACGCCGCGTTTACCTCAATGCGTGCTCGTGGTGCTCAGGCAACGGATATCGTTGTACTGGTTGTTTCTGCAGATGATGGCGTGATGCCACAAACCATCGAGGCCGTACAGCATGCGAAAGCTGCTGGCGTGCCAATCGTGGTTGCAGTGAACAAAATTGATAAGCCAGATGCTGATCCGGACCGTGTTCGTACCGAACTGTCTCAATACGGCGTTATGCCGGAAGAGTGGGGCGGCGAATCTCAGTTCATCCACGTTTCTGCAAAAGTCGGTACCGGTATTGACGATTTGCTGCAAGCTATCTTGCTGCAAGCCGAAGTTCTGGAACTGAAAGCAGTTCGCACCGGTATGGCAAGCGGCGTTGTGATCGAGTCCTTCCTGGACAAAGGTCGTGGCCCGGTTGCTACCGTACTGGTTCAGGAAGGTACGCTGAACAAAGGCGACATCATTCTGTGTGGCTTTGAATACGGCCGTGTCCGTGCGATGCGTGACGAAATGGGGCGTGATATTACGTCTGCGGGTCCTTCTATCCCTGTCGAAGTACTGGGTCTGTCCAGTGTACCGGCTGCGGGGGATGAAGTTACCGTTGTACGTGATGAGAAAAAAGCCCGTGAAGTTGCTCTGTATCGTCAGGGTAAATTCCGCGAAGTTAAACTGGCTCGCCAGCAGAAATCTAAACTGGAAAACATGTTTGCGAACATGACTGAAGGTGAAGTTTCTGAACTGAACATCGTTCTGAAGTCAGACGTTCAGGGTTCTTGTGAAGCGATTTCCGATGCATTGCAAAGCCTTTCTACTGACGAAGTTAAAGTTAAGATCGTCGGTATGGGTGTCGGTGGTATCACTGAAACTGATGCGACACTGGCCGCTGCTTCTAACGCGATCATTCTGGGCTTCAACGTCCGTGCAGATGCTTCCGCCCGCCGCGTCGTAGAAAGCGAAAGCCTGGATCTGCGTTACTACTCTGTCATCTATAACCTGATTGACGAAGTCAAACAGGCGATGAGCGGTATGTTGGCGCCAGAATACAAACAGCAAATCATCGGCCTGGCTGAAGTTCGTGACGTGTTCAAGTCACCTAAATTCGGTGCTATCGCAGGTTGTATGGTGACTGAAGGTATGATCAAGCGTAACAACCCAATCCGTGTACTGCGTGAAAACGTGGTGATCTACGAAGGCGAACTGGAATCCCTGCGTCGCTTCAAAGATGACGTTGCTGAAGTGCGTAACGGCATGGAATGTGGTATTGGCGTTAAGAACTACAACGATGTGCGTACTGGTGATGTGATCGAAGTCTTCGAAATCATCGAGATCAAACGTACTATCGCTTAACGTTTGCGAAGTAGCTGATATCCAGATGGGGGGCCTTGCGCCCCCTTATTTATCTGGAGCAAGTGAGGAGAAAAGCATCATGGCAAAAGAATTTAGCCGTACTCAACGTGTCTCCCAGGAGATGCAAAAAGAAATCGCCATCATCTTACAGCGTGAAGTCAAAGACCCGCGCGTAGGCATGGCGACAGTTTCAGGCGTAGAAGTATCACGCGACCTGGCGTATGCCAAAGTGTTCGTCACCTTCCTGGACGTGCTGACGACTGACAATCACGATCCTGATCGTGTCAAAAATGGCATCAAAGCTTTGCAGGACGCGTCAGGTTTCATCCGTACCCTGATCGGTAAAGCGATGCGTTTACGTGTCGTACCAGAACTGACTTTCGCTTACGACAACTCTTTGGTTGAAGGTATGCGTATGTCCAATCTGGTGACCAATGTCGTGAAGAACGATGCTGAACGCCGTTCAGCTGCAGGCGATGACGAGGAAGCATAATGAGTCGCCCACGTCGCCGCGGCCGTGACATACACGGCGTTCTGCTACTGGACAAATCTTTAGGCTTGTCTTCTAACGATGCACTGCAAAAGGTTAAACGCCTTTATAACGCTAACCGCGCAGGCCATACCGGTGCGCTCGATCCTTTAGCCACCGGTATGCTGCCGCTGTGCCTGGGTGAAGCGACCAAGTTTTCCCGGTTCCTGCTTGATTCTGACAAACGCTATCGCGTGATTGCCCGCATGGGACAACGTACGGATACGTCAGACGCCGAAGGTGCCATCATTCCGAACGTGAAATGACTTTCACTCAGCAGCAACTGGACGACGCACTCGACAGTTTCCGCGGAGAAACTCAGCAAATTCCTTCCATGTATTCAGCATTGAAATATGAAGGGAAAAAACTGTACGAATATGCACGTCAGGGCATCGAAGTCCCGCGAGAATCACGCAGCATTACCGTGTATGAATTGCAGTTTATACGCTGGGAAGGCTTTGATGTTGAGCTGGAGATTCATTGCTCAAAAGGCACTTACATCCGCACGATTGTCGATGATCTTGGTGAGAAACTGGGCTGTGGTGCGCACGTGACTTATCTGCGTCGTTTGCAGGTGGCAACTTATCCTTCAGAGCGAATGGTCACTATGGAAAAACTCCATGAGCTGATCGCTCAGGCAGAAGAGCAGGGCATTGAGCCGCGCTTGCTGCTGGATCCTTTGTTGTTGCCGATGGATAGCGCATGTGAAGATTTCCCGGAAGTGAATCTGTTGCCTGTGGTGGCCGGATATGTCAAACAGGGTCAACCTGTTCAGGCATCTGGTGCGCCCGTCAGCGGTATGGTTCGCATCACTGAAGGCGAAGAACGTAAGTTTATCGGTGTAGGAGAAATTGATGATGATGGCCGCATTGCGCCACGTCGTCTGGTCGTTGAATACACCGACTAAGCGCTTTCTGCCCACCTTGCGATCATATATAGCAAAGGGTAGAATAGCGCAGCTTATGCATTGGGTTGCTGAATTAGAGATCGGCACCCGTTTAATTATCTATAATATTTTGGAGTAAGATTATGTCTCTAAGCGTTGAAGCTAAGGCTCAGATCGTTTCCGACTTCGGTCGCGGCACTAACGACAGTGGTTCTACCGAAGTTCAGGTTGCTCTGCTGACTGCTCAAATTAACCATCTGCAAGGTCACTTTGCAGAACACAAAAAAGATCACCACAGCCGTCGTGGTCTGCTGCGTATGGTTTCTCAGCGTCGTAAACTGCTGGACTACCTGAAGCGTAAAGATGTAGCGCGTTACACCGGCCTGATCGAACGTCTGGGTCTGCGTCGCTAATCAAGCGAGTTTCAGTGTAAAGGGGCCAATAGGCCCCTTTATTCTAGGAAGCTCAGCCAAATCAGGGTACTGTATGGCTGCGGTTTCTACTGTTATTCTAAGAACATGAACTTCCGTTACAGATGTTTTCGCGCGGCTAATGAGAGACTTTATTACCACATTGCCAGGTATATAAGGATTGTCATTAGTCGCGAGAATGTAGTGAGAAGCTCGGATATTTATCGGCGTGAACTGCTGTCATAACAGCTGCGCGTCATACAAAAGGACATTACATTGCTTAATCCGACTATTCGTAAATTCCAATACGGCCAGCACACCGTTACGCTGGAAACTGGCATGATGGCTCGTCAGGCAACTGCCGCTGTTATGGTTAGCATGGACGACACCGCGGTATTCGTTACCGTTGTTGGCCAGAAAAAAGCTAAACCAGGTCAGAGCTTCTTCCCGCTGACTGTTAACTATCAGGAGCGTACTTACGCTGCTGGTCGTATCCCGGGTAGCTTCTTCCGTCGCGAAGGCCGTCCAAGTGAAGGCGAAACACTGACTTCACGTCTGATTGACCGCCCGATTCGCCCGCTATTCCCGGACTCTTTCCTGAATGAAGTTCAGGTTATCGCGACGGTAGTTTCTCTGAACCCACAAGTTAACCCTGACATCGTTGCGATGATCGGTGCGTCTGCTGCCCTGAGCCTGTCTGGTATTCCATTCAATGGCCCGATCGGTGCTGCACGCGTTGGTTACATCAACGATCAGTATGTTCTGAACCCAACCGCAGATGAGCTGAAAACAAGCCGTCTGGACCTGGTTGTTGCCGGTACTCAGGGCGCGGTTCTGATGGTTGAGTCTGAAGCTGAAGTGCTGAGCGAAGATCAGATGCTGGGCGCAGTGGTATTCGGCCACGAACAACAACAAATCGTTATCGACAACATCAACTCACTGGTTGCTGAAGTTGGTAAGCCGAAATGGGACTGGCAGCCAGAAGCGGTTAACGCAGAGCTGCACGCTCGCGTCGCTGCCTTGTCTGAATCCCGTCTGGGTGATGCGTACCTGATCACCGAGAAACAAGAACGTTACAACCAGATTAATGTGATCAAAGCTGACGTTGTTCAGGCTCTGCAGGCTGAAGACGAATCCCTGGACGCTGGTGAAATCTCTGACATTCTGGGCAGCATCGAGAAGAATGTGGTTCGTAGCCGTGTGCTGCGTGGCGAGCCGCGTATTGATGGTCGCGAAAAAGACATGATCCGTGGTCTGGACGTGCGCACTGGCGTTCTGCCACGTACTCACGGTTCTGCTTTGTTCACCCGTGGCGAAACTCAGGCGCTGGTCACTGCCACTCTGGGTACTGCGCGTGATGCACAGAACCTGGATGAGCTGATGGGCGAAAAAACTGACAGCTTCCTGTTCCATTACAACTTCCCTCCGTACTCAGTAGGTGAAACTGGGATGGTGGGTTCGCCAAAACGTCGTGAGATTGGCCATGGCCGTCTTGCTAAGCGTGGCGTGCTGGCGATGATGCCAAAACCAGAAGACTTCCCGTACACCGTACGTGTGGTTTCTGAAATCACTGAATCCAACGGTTCATCTTCAATGGCTTCTGTTTGTGGCGCATCTCTGGCCCTGATGGACGCAGGTGTTCCGATTAAAGCCGCTGTTGCGGGTATCGCAATGGGTCTGGTTAAAGAAGGCGAAAGCTTTATCGTTCTGTCCGACATTCTGGGTGACGAAGATCATCTGGGCGACATGGACTTTAAAGTGGCCGGTAGCCGCGACGGTATCACCGCGCTGCAAATGGACATTAAAATCGAAGGTATCACCCGCGAAATCATGCAGGTGGCTCTGAATCAGGCTAAGGGTGCACGTCTGCACATTCTGGGCGTGATGGAACAAGCTATCAGCATTCCACGTGGCGATATCTCTCAGTTTGCTCCGCGTATCCACACCATCAAGATCAGCCCGGACAAAATCAAGGACGTGATCGGTAAAGGTGGTTCTGTGATTCGTGCGCTGACCGAAGAAACCGGCACCACGATCGAAATCGAAGATGACGGTACTGTGAAAATCGCAGCCACCGACGGCGAGAAAGCGAAATACGCTATTCGTCGTATCGAAGAGATCACTGCTGAAATCGAAGTTGGCCGTATCTATCAGGGTAAAGTGACCCGTATCGTAGACTTTGGCGCATTTGTTGCCATCGGCGGCGGTAAAGAAGGTCTGGTGCATATTTCTCAAATCGCTGACAAGCGTGTAGAGAAAGTGACTGATTACCTGCAGATGGGCCAGGAAGTTCCGGTTAAAGTTCTCGAAGTTGACCGTCAGGGTCGTGTGCGTCTGAGCATCAAAGAAGCTACCGCACCTTCTCAGGACGAAACAACTGAGCAACCTGCAGCAGAATAATCTGTAACAGAAGTTTTACAGCTCCTTTCCATTTGGGAAGGAGCTGTTCGTCTCACGGACGCAGGACGCGTTTGTGTTAAGCAAGCGGATGACAGGATGTTCATCCAATGTTTGTCTCCGGGAGTAGAAATGAAGCCTTTCTTGCGCTGGTGTTATGTTGCGACAGCACTTATGTTGGCAGGATGCAGCAACCATGATTGGCGTAAAAATGAAGTTCTGGCGATTCCGTTGCAGCCAACGTTGCAGCAGGAAGTCATCCTGGCACGCATGGAACAAATACTTGCCAGTCGGTCATTAACCGATGATGAGAGAGCACAGCTATTATATGAGCGCGGTGTGCTGTATGATAGTCTCGGGCTAAGAGCACTGGCGCGAAATGATTTTTCACAAGCGCTGTCTATTCGTCCTGATATGCCAGAAGTTTTTAACTACCTGGGGATTTACCTAACGCAGGCAGGCAATTTCGATGCTGCCTATGAAGCGTTTGATTCTGTACTAGAGCTTGATCCAACTTACAACTACGCGCGTTTGAACCGAGGTATCGCCCTGTATTACGGTGGCCGATTCTCGTTAGCGCAGGATGATCTGCAGGCGTTTTATCGAGACGATCCAAATGATCCCTTCCGTTCGTTATGGCTTTATCTTGCGGAGCGAGAAATCAATCCAAAGAATGCCGACGTAGCGCTTCAACAGCGTTATGACAAAGCGGACAGAGGGCAATGGGGATGGAATATCGTCGAATTCTACCTGGGCAAAATCAGCGAATCTACGCTGATGGAACGCCTCAAGGCAGAAGCAACGGATAACACTTCGCTCGCTGAGCATCTCAGTGAAACTGACTTCTATTTAGGTAAACATTACCTAAGTCTGGGGGACAAGAACAGCGCCGCGGCACTGTTCAAACTGACGGTAGCTAACAATGTCCATAACTTTGTTGAGCACCGCTATGCATTGTTGGAATTGGCGCTTTTGGGCCATGAGCAAGACGACCTATCAGAATCGGACCAGCAATAGCTGACGACACCAATCAGCCTTTTAATCATGGTATTTACCATTTTTAAGCGCCTTAACGGGCGAGGGTTGCTTTGTTCGTTTTATAATCTAATTTGAGCCGGTTCACACTTTTCAATGAAAATGACTGAAAATTTTCTCGACGAGTTATGTAGACTGGCTGCCATTATTAATGAGGCACGTGTACATGACTACTGAGCTTGAAACCTCTTTTGCTGACCTGGGGCTGTCTGCTCCGATCATTTCTGCCCTTACTGATTTGGGCTACGAAAAACCTTCACCAATCCAGGCTGAGTGTATTCCTCACCTGTTAAGTGGCCGCGACGTTCTGGGTATGGCTCAGACAGGTTCCGGTAAAACAGCCGCATTCTCTTTACCGCTGCTGCACAATATTGATGCTTCACTGAAAGCACCACAAATTCTTGTTCTGGCACCTACCCGCGAACTGGCGGTTCAGGTTGCTGAAGCAATGACTGATTTCTCTAAACACATGCATGGCGTGAATGTGGTTGCCCTTTATGGCGGCCAGCGCTATGACGTCCAGTTGCGCGCACTGCGTCAGGGACCACAAGTTGTTGTGGGTACACCGGGCCGCCTGCTGGACCACCTGAAACGCGGCACCCTGAACCTCTCTAACCTGAGTGGCCTGGTGCTGGACGAAGCTGATGAAATGCTGCGTATGGGCTTCATCGAAGACGTCGAAACTATCATGGCGCAGATCCCGGCTGAACATCAGACCGCGTTGTTCTCTGCAACTATGCCAGAAGCTATCCGTCGCATTACCCGTCGCTTCATGAAAGATCCTCAGGAAGTGCGTATCCAGTCAAGCGTAACCACGCGTCCTGACATCAGCCAGAGCTACTGGTCTGTCTACGGTCTGCGCAAAAACGAAGCGCTGGTGCGTTTCCTGGAAGCAGAAGATTTTGATGCGGCGATCATCTTCGTTCGTACCAAAAACGCAACGCTGGAAGTGGCTGAAGCGCTGGAACGCAGTGGCTACAGCAGTGCTGCACTGAACGGTGACATGAATCAGGCACTGCGCGAGCAGACTCTGGAACGTCTGAAAGATGGCCGTCTGGACATTTTGATCGCAACCGACGTGGCAGCACGTGGTCTCGATGTAGAACGTATCAGCCTGGTTGTTAACTACGACATCCCGATGGACTCAGAATCTTACGTTCACCGTATCGGTCGTACCGGTCGTGCTGGCCGTGCGGGTCGCGCACTGCTGTTCGTTGAGAACCGTGAACGTCGTTTGCTGCGTAACATTGAACGCACCATGAAGCTGACCATTCCAGAAGTTGAAATCCCAACTGCAGAAGTTCTGGGCGAACGTCGTCTGGCTAAGTTTGCAGCGAAAGTTCAGCAACAACTGGAAAGCAGCGATCTGGATCAATACCGTGCGCTGCTGGCGAAACTGCAACCTGCAGAAGAGCTGGACGTTGAAACACTGGCGGCGGCACTGTTGAAAATGGCACAGGGCGAACGTCCTTTGATCGTTGCAGCGGATCCGGTCTTCAAAAGCCGTCCACCACGTCGTGAATTCGAAGAACGTGGTGACCGCGGTGATCGTGGCGATCGTCGTGACCGTCCGGTACGTAGCAATGATCGTCCTGCACGTGATGGCGACAGCCCACGTCGTGAGCGTCGTGACGCTGGCGAAATGGAACTGTATCGCATCGAAGTGGGTCGTGACGATGGCGTTGAAGTTCGTCACATCGTTGGCGCTATCGCTAACGAAGGCGACATCAGCAGCCGTTACATCGGTAACATCAAGCTGTTCGGTACGCACTCTACTATCGAATTGCCGAAAGGTATGCCGGGCGAGATCCTGTCTCACTTCACCCGTACACGTATCCTGAATAAACCGATGAACATGCAGTTGATCGGTGATGCGGTGCCACAGGCTCCACGTCGTGATCGTCCGGCCGGTGCTGGCGGTGAGCGTCGTGGTAACGGTGCTCCGCGTCCGTTCAACGGTGAACGTCGTGAAGGTGCCCGTGGTACTGGTGCTCCACGTACTTTCAGTGGTGACCGCCGTGAAGGCGCTTCAGCCGCAGGTGACCGTCGTCCGCCAAGCCGCGCACCACGTCGTACTTCTGACGCATAATCTGATTTCAGTTCGCTGATCCTCAGATAATAAAAAACCAGCCTTCATCAGGCTGGTTTTTTTTCGTCTGCAATTTACGGGGCCGGTTAGCCAATACGCTGCGCTTTAACCAGTTCACCTTGAAGCTGTGAAACAATCTCGAATGAATGCAGGCGTGCCTGATGATCAAAAATCTGGCCGTTGATCATCAGTTCATCGGCTTCGGTTTCACGCAGAATATTTTGCAGACCCTGACGCACCGTTTCTTTATTGCCGACCACCGACATACGTAGCGCATTATCCACGCCAAAACGTTCCTGAGCGGACCATAAGCTTTCGATGTTATCGACCGGCGCAGGCAGTTTGCCCGGCATGCCGCGACGCAAATTGATGAACTGCTGCTGATTAGAGGTGAACATCCGGCGCGCTTCTTCATCCGTATCGGCAGCAATGGCATTGATACAGACCATTGCGTGCGGTTTCTCAAGCTGCGCGGAAGGCTGGAACTTGCTGCGGTAAATCGCTAACGCCTGATACAGCATGTCTGGTGCGAAATGTGAGGCGAAGGCAAATGGCAGGCCGAGGGCCGCCGCCAGTTGAGCGCTGTACAGGCTGGAGCCGAGTAACCAGATTGGCACATGCAAACCCTGGCCGGGCACGGCCTGAACCGGTTGCTGAGGCTGAACATCACCGAAGTACATCTGCAATTCCTGCACATCCTGCGGGAAGTTATCGATTTCACCGGAAAGATGGCGGCGCAGGGCAATCATGGTGCGCTGATCGGTACCCGGCGCACGGCCCAGCCCCAGATCCACACGGTTCGGATAGAGCGTGGCGAGCGTACCGAACTGTTCTGCAATCACCAGCGGTGAGTGGTTTGGTAGCATCACGCCGCCGGAACCCACACGAATCGTTTTCGTCCCACCCGCGATATACCCCAGCAGCACAGAGGTTGCCGCACTGGCGATGCCGGTCATATTGTGGTGCTCTGCCATCCAGTAACGCTGGTAGCCCCATTTCTCGGCATGCTGTGCCAGATCCAGTGAACACTGGAATGCGCGGGCAGGATCCGCGCCTTGCGGAACCGGTGCCAGATCGAGAACGGAAAGGGGAACGGTGTTTTTATCAGACATAATCGCAGCTCACTCTTAATGGAGGTGAGGGGAGAAAGTATTCACTCCGCTCATAATTAGAACGAGTATTACCCAATGCTGACGTATTGAATACGGCATTTGTGCTCTTAAATGCCGTTTAAACATCCTAAAATCAGATTGAAATAACTTAAACTATCATTTCAGCCAATATGTTGTTTTGTGTTAAAAACGGGCAAACAAAAAGGGTGTCGCACCGATGAGTAAACGAATTTTATTGACCCTCCTGCTGGTCGCCGTTGCGGTTTCTCTGGCGGTGCTGTTTCGGGCGCACAATCAGGATCTCTTGTTACAGGGCGAAGTTGACGCGCCGGAAGTGATTGTGGCGTCGAAAGCTAAGGGCCGCGTCATAGAGCGCCATGTGGAACGCGGCGACGATGTCAAAGCCGGGCAGCTATTGATCACCCTCGACAGCCCCGAGCTGATGGCGCAGTTGCGCGCGGCCGAAGCGGCGCGCGATCAGGCAAAAGCCCAGCTTGATCTTTCCGTTAACGGCACCCGTGAAGAAAGTATCCGTAACCTGAAAGCCTCGCTGGCGCAGTCGCAGGCGGAATACATTAATGCACGTGATCTTTATAACCGTAATGCCCAAGTGGCGACCAAAGGCTTTATTTCTGCTTCTGATTTAGAAGATTCCCGCCGTGCCCGCGACAGTGCTTATCAGCAGGTATTAGTCGCCAAAGCTAATCTGGATGAAGGCGTCAACGGCGACCGCGTTGAGCAACGCGAAAGCTATGCCGCCCAGTTGCGTCAGGCGGAAGAAGATCTGCTGGAAGTGAAAGCGCAAACCGATGATTTGCAGGTTAAAGCACCGGTTGATGGTGAAGTCGGGCCAGTTCCCGTGGAAGTCGGCGAGCTGCAAAATGCCTCGAGTCCGTTACTGACGTTAGTTCGTCTGCCTGATGCGTATTTCGTGTTTAACCTGCGGGAAGATATTCTGGCGGGCGTGCGTAAAGGCGATAAAGTCCAGATGCGCGTTCCGGCGCTGAATAACCAGATGATCGAAGCTGAAGTGCGCTACATTGCACCGCTCGGCGATTATGCGACCAAACGTGCCACGCGTGCGACCGGCGACTTTGATTTAAAAACCTTTGAAGTGCGTCTGTACCCTGCGAAACCGGTGCCCGGATTACGACAGGGCATGAGCGCGTTGTGGCAATGGAAAGCTAAGTGAGACCGGTTAAAGCGCCGCGCAGTGAAAGGGTAAAAGCCGCATGGCGCTGTTTCAGTCGGGCTTTTACCCGCGAGACCCGGCACGCTTTCCGCAAGCCGGTGATTCACTGGTTGTGCTGGATTTTCCCTTTGCTGCTTTTCGGGCTCATCAGCAGCAACTTTTCGGAAGGCACTTTGCTGGATTTACCGGTTTCTGTGGTCGACAACGATCACAGCCCGCTGTCCAAAACGCTGGTCCGCAAACTGGACGCCGGTTCCCATGCGCACGTGCAGGCTTTCGGGGGGGGCTTACCGGAAGCGGAATACCGTCTGCGTACCGCGCAGGATTACGCGCTTTTGTATATTCCCAACGACTTCGAAGCCGACGTGCTGGCTGGAAAACAGCCCAGTGCGGTGCTCTATTACAACGCTTTATTCTATGGTGCCGGACTGTACTCCACTCAGGATTTCAGCGGACTGATCACCGAACTTAACACCCGTTACCGTTCAATCATTGCGACAGAAATGGGCAAAACGCTGCCGTCGCTGGCAAGCGTCGATGTCTCTTATGGCAGCTTATTTAACGCCAGCGGCAGCTACATCTATTACCAGCAATTTGCCGCGACCATTCACCTGCTGCAATTGTTTACAGTAACCTGCATGATCTACGTGATGGCGCGCAGTCAGGCCTTACTCAGCGCGCCTTCTTTCACTCTGGCATTGCTCGGTAAACTCGCACCGTATACGTTGTGTTTCACCACTTTGCTGATGGTGGAAATCGCTATGCTGGTCGGATTCTTTGACGCACGTGTCAGCGGTAACCCCTTATATATGCTGCTGATCGGTTTTTTCTATGTGATCGCCGCACAAAGTCTTGGATTGCTGCTTTTCACCTTCACCAAAACCACGATCACGGCTTACACCATGATGGGGATTTTCGTCAGTATCGCGCTGACATTCTCGGGAATGGCGGTACCGGTACTGTCGATGCCACTGCCCGCCCGTATTATCTCCGGCATCGAACCCCTGAGTTACGCACTGGCCGCCATGTTTGACGTTTTCCTGCGCGAAGTGTCGGTGCGCGGCATCCTGATGGTGTGCTGCATCCTGCTGATCTATCCGCTGCTGACCAGTTTGCTGGTACGTAAACGCCTGTATATGCGGATGAAACAACAGGAGCCAGGACAATGACCGGTCGCGAATGGGTTAAAACCTGGTGGAAAACCTTCGGTAAAGTGCTCACCGGTTTGCTCGATAAACCGATGTGGATGATGTTGCTGCTTTCACTGTGCGTGATGAGTCTGGTGTATGCCAACCGTACGGTGTGGGATTTGCCCGTCGCGGTGATCGACCAGGATCACAGCACCGCCAGTCGCATGCTGGCCCGTCAGCTTGATGCGGGATCGAAAATTGCCACTGTCGCTTATGACAATCTGGCGGAAGCGGAACACGATCTGGCGCTGCGAAAACTGTTCGCGGTGATCATCATGCCGGTCGATCTGGAGAAGAAGATCCTCGCCGGACAAAACATCGTGATCCCGGTGTATGGCGATGCGACTAACCGGCTGGCAAACGGGCAAATCCAGCAGGATGTGCTCGCGGCGTATCAGTCGATCCTCACGCAGTACAATACGGATTTGCTGCTCAGTAACGGTTTCAGTGAGCGTCAGGCCAGCGTGGTGCTTTCGCCGATCCTCGGCCAGTCGCTTGACGTGTTTAACCCCGGCATCAGTTTTGCCGCGATTATTTTCCCCGGCTTGCTGGTGATGTTATTGCAGCACTCGCTGCTGATCGCCAGCGTGCGTGTCAGTATTGTGCTCAATAGCGGGCCTGCCGGGAAACCTTCGATCCCGGCTTTTCTGGGGGGGATTTCGGCGCTGATCCCGGTCTGGCTGTTTCTGTCGATCGTATTGTTTGTGCTGTGGCCGTGGGTATTGGGTTACCGGCAAACGGCCACCATTCCTGAAATTTTGCTGCTGACCTTCCCGTTCCTGCTGGCGGTTCTGGGCTTAGGAAAACTGGTGACGGAATGCCTGCGCAGCGTGGAGCTGATTTACCTGACGCTGGCCTTCCTGACCACGCCGGTGTTCTATATTTCCGGTACCATCTGGCCGTTGCAGGCGATGCCAGCGTGGGTTCGGGCCATTTCTTCGATGCTCCCTTCAACGTGGGCGACTAAAGCGATTGCCGGTGTGAATCAGATGGGATTGCCGTTTAAAGACGTCGGCGGCGATATTATGATGCTGCTGATCCTCTGCGTGTTTTACACATTCATCGGCATTGCCGTGGGCATGCTGCGCGATGGCGTACGGCTGCGCGCGATGTTCCGGCCGAAGCATCCCCGCGCATAAAAAAGGATATGACCGTAACGTCATATCCCCTTTTAATTTTGTCTGCATGCGGTTACTGACGCAGTTCCAGCCCGGCGACGCGCTGCCAGTAGCCGTTACAGTCGGCTTTATCGGTGAGCGTCAGCGGATGCAGACCACGTTCGTTAGTACGAAACGCTTCGAGTGTGGCGAGCGTGCCGATGGTTTCCGGCGACAGACGCACAATATCCACCAGTCCCTGCATCGACGTCAGTTCATTGCCGAGGTTATAGCAATACCCGCTCTGCGTCTGAATGCCGTTGAGCACGAACACCTGCTGATTTTCCTGAGACAGCATTTTGCGGCCCTGCGGATAATTGATGCAGCAGGTTTCACACTCATCCTTCGCCCGGTTTTCTGAGCGTGCGGTAAAACAGCGCGCCGAATACGCCAGCGGCAGATGTCCGTAGGACAACACTTCCACTTCAAACTTATCGCGGATGCCCAGATCCTGACACTGGTTCAGCAGGTTCACCAGCCAGTCGCGGGAAAGCTCGACCGGCATACACCAGCGTACCATGCCCTGTTTTTGCAGGATTTTCAGCGTGACCGCGTTATAGCAGTTCAGCGCATGGCCGACGACAAACGGCAGGTTACGCTCAGCCGCCATATTCACCGCGCCGAAATCATTGGCTTCCAGCAAAAACTCGCCATTCTCCACATAACGTTTCAGTTCGTTAAGCTCGGACGGTGCCTGTAACAACGCCAGCGTGGAAATCACCACCTGTTTGCCGGTTGCTGCCAGCTGACGGGCGATCTCCAGCCAGTCGTTCACTTTCATTTCACGGCGTTTGGTACATACATTTTCGCCGAGGTAAATCACATCCGCGCTGCTGGCCGCCGCGGCCTGATAAAAATCTTCAACCTGTGCTTTCGGCCAGTAATAAAGGATGGTGCCTAAAGAATATTTCATCATCGTCTCTTCAGTTACTGCCACTTGCGGTGATAGGCACCGAGCGTCGTTTGTGTGCCCTCAGACATGGAACCCAGCGTGTTCATCCAGGCTTCATCGGTTTTGAAGTTTTGCGGATCGGCCATACAGCGGTCGATGGCCGCACGCCATACGCGCGCGACCTGGCTGACGTACGCCGGGCTGCGCTGGCGTCCTTCAATTTTCACCGAGGCAATATTCGCGGCGAACAGTTCCGGTAATAATTCCAGCGTATTCAGGCTGGTTGGTTCTTCCAGCGCATGGTATTTCGCGCCATCCACCAGATAACGACCTTTGCACAGCGTCGGATAACCGGCGTTTTCACCTTCTTCATAACGGTCGATCAGGACATCATTCAGCCGTGATTCCATGCCCTGTGCGGTCTGTTGCCAGCGCACGAACCGCGCCGGAGAACAGGCACCGACGGTATTTGGCGATTCACCGGTCAGATAAGACGAAAGATAGCAGCGGCCTTCGGCCATAATGCACAAACTGCCGAACGCGAACACTTCCAGCGGCACAACAGTAGTACGGGAAAGCTGACGCACCTGATGCATGGAAAGCACACGCGGCAATACCACTCGGGCGACATCAAAGTTGCGTTTATAAAAACGAATGGCTTCGTCATTGGTGGCCGAAGCCTGCACCGACACATGGCGCTCAACGTGGGGATATTTATTCGCCGCGTAATCCAGCATCGCCAGATCTGCCAGAATCAGCGCATCAGCGCCGAGTTGTGCCGCCATATCCACCGCGCGTTCCCAGCGCTGATAGCCGTCAGGATGTGCAAACGTATTGATGGCGATATGCAGTTTACGGCGGTGGCGGTGAACATAACTGGCGGCTTCCTGCAGCTTTTTTTCCGTAAAATTCAGGCCGGCGAAATGGCGCGCATTGGTGTCATCTTTCAGGCCGATATAAACCGCATCAGCGCCATTGTCGATTGCCGCTTTCAGCGCAGGTAAATTTCCTGCCGGGCAAAGTAGCTCCATTCTCGTTCCTTACTGCAACCGGTCAGCCAAAGCTGAAAAGTTGGGGGTGATGAAAAGCCAGTTGCCGACGTCATTCATTCATCAGTCAGGGCTTTGATTGGTGAACTATTTTAGAGAAGGCAGGGATGCAATATTTTGATTTGAGGCAGTTTCTGCGGCGTTGAAGGGCTTACCGCCGTCGGGGAGGTTGTACGTGGCGTTTTTCTGTTGCAGTATTTATTGATGTAGACCGCTGAACGTTCCCGGCAATGTGTCAAAATAGGCCGTATAACTGCCTTAAAACTTGCCGAAAAGTTACCGAAAGGAGTAGTGCCAGTGTTGCAAAAACTACGTGCACGTTTGGTCCGCCAGGGCCCATCCCTGTTGAGTGTGCCTTTGAAATTTACGCCGTTTGCGTTGCAGCGTCAGGTTGTGCAACAGGTGCTGAGCTGGCAGCTTCGTCAGGCGCTGGCTGATGGCGAACTGGATTTCCTCGAAGGTCGATGGCTGAAAATTGATGTCAGCGATCTGAATCTGAGCTGGCTGATGTCGGTGGACGAAGGCAAGCTGGTGATCGCTGAACACGGCGAGGCGGATGTCAGCTTTAGCGGAAGCGCCAACGACCTGATCCTGATCGCCGCACGCAAAGAAGACCCGGATACGCTTTTCTTCCAGCGACGTCTGCGCATTGAAGGTGACACCGAGCTCGGTCTGTATGTGAAAAATCTGATGGATTCTATCGATCTCGATACCATGCCGCTGTTGCTGAAAAACGGTCTGCTGCGTCTGGCCGATTTCGTCGAAGCGGGACTGCAGGAGGACCGCGGGTCAAAAACTCCGGTAGCTGAGCCATGTTAATCCGTACTGAAATTCCGGTCGATGCTGCGGGCATAGACCGTCTGCTGCGCGCCTCATTCCCGACCGGCGCAGAAGCTGATCTGGTGCAGGAATTGCGCGAAGATGGTCTCCTGACGCTTGGCGTGGTCGCGACCGACGATGAAGGTGGCGTGGTCGGTTATGTGGCGTTCTGTCCGGTGGATATCCAGGGCGAAGATCGCAACTGGGTCGCGCTGGCACCGCTGGTGGTAGAGCAATCTCTGCGGGGGCAGGGGCTGGGTGAAAAACTGGTATACGAAGGGTTAGATTCCCTGAATGAATTTGGTTACGCCGCCGTCGTGGTATTGGGTGATCCTGCCTATTACAACCGTTTCGGTTTTAAACCTGCCGCCGTTCACGGGCTGCATTGCCGCTGGATTGGTACCGAAGCGGCGTTCCAGTTGTTCACCTTATCAGACGATGCGCTGTCTGACGCCAGCGGGGAAGTGGTTTTCCCTTCAGCATTTAACCGTTTCTGATTTTACTCAGAGGCAGTAAAGGCCGGTTTTCCGGCCTTTTTTATTTCCCGCTTTCCGCTAATCCCAGATAATTTTCCAGGCATTCCGGCGCGTTTCTCACCAGCAGCTCTTTCTGCGCCTTACTCAGTTTTTTGACTTTTATTTCCAGCTTTGATGCCAGCGAACGGTCACCCGCAGGGCACTGGAATGCCAGCTGTAATTCCCCTTTTCCACGCAACGATTTCGCCCCTTTACCCGACTGATGCTGGCCGAGACGCCGCTGGACGTCTGTCGTGATGCCGGTATACAACATCCCGGTGGGGGTTCTCAGCATATATAAAAACCAGTTGGCGGCGGTGGGCATAAGCTCGGGTATGGGAAAGAAAAGGTTGTGTAAGTTTACCCGAAAGGCACAACAGAGTGAGGCAAAACATCGGCATACCGCGTTAAACTGCGAGAAATGAAAATAAGGATCGGCGATGAATAACCCTGATGACCTGAAACATATCCTGAAATTTCTGAAAAAGAACCATGTGCTGGCGCTGTGTGCCTCTGCTGACGGTGAAATGTGGAGCGCTAATTGTTTTTATGTCACCGACGGGGACAGCATGACGCTGTATTTCATGACGGAACTTAAAACCCTTCATGGTTCGCTGATGTCCCGATCGCCCCACATTGTGGGGACGATTGCGCCACATCCGAAAACCATCGCGCTGATTAAAGGCATTCAGTATCGCGGCAAAGCGACCGTTCTTGAGGGTGAGGAGGAAAGCCGTGCACGCAGTCTGTATTGCAAACATTTCCCCGTCGCCATCGCGATGAAAGCGCCGGTCTGGGCGCTGAAACTCAGTCATATCAAAATGACGGATAACGCGCTGGGATTTGGTAAGAAACTGCTGTGGGATCGGCAGTGAGTCTGACTGTCAGCAGTAACAGGAACTGTCTTATAGCGTGATATTCACATTCAGGTAACACTTCAATTCTCTGTGTTTGTATGCCGTTATTTAAAAGGAAGTGATATGGCAAAAGCTCTTCTGCTGGGTGGAAGCGGGCTGATCGGGCGGGAGCTTTTACGCCTGCTGCAACTGGATCCACGTGTCAGCCGTATTGTCGCGCCGAGCCGCCGTCCGCTACCACCGGGCAATAAACTGATTAATCCGCTGGGCGCGAATCTGACCTCGCTGGTTGTCGCACTCGATGAACCAATTGATTTGCTGTTCTGCTGCCTGGGGACCACGCGTAAACAAGCGGGCAGTGCACAGGCATTTCGGGCAGTCGATTACGATCTGGTGGTCGATTGCGCCAAAGCAGCACGGGAGCTGGGCGCACGTCATTGTCTGGCCGTCAGCGCCCACGGTGCGGATGCGCATTCGCGTTTCCTCTATAACCGTACCAAAGGGGAAATGGAACTGACGCTGATGCAGCAGGGCTGGCCGTTGCTCACGCTGGTCAGGCCGTCTCTGCTGGTTGGCCAACGTCATCCGCCGCGCCTGCTCGAACAACTGAGTGCGCCGTTATTCAAAATGTTGCCAGGAAAATGGAAAGCCGTTGAGTCTGATGTCGTGGCAAAAGCCTTGCAGGAACAGGCATTTAACGCCGGTCTGGGCGGGATCACCGTGCTGGAATCCGATCAGATTGCCGCCAGCATTGAAGAACTTTAATTGGTGTGATCCGCTGAAGCGGATCCTTGTGATAAGGTATCAGGCAAAAAACGCAAATTTTCTGCCTGCCCGACCTTAAGCCTGATCCCTGTCAATCTTTACAGATATTTTTCCGCAAACACCGCCAGATCTCTGAAGTCTGGCATCCTTTCTTTCAGCGTTTCATGATCCCAATTCCACCACTGACTTTTCTCGATCCTGGCGATCATATTGTCGTCAAAACGCATGCCAATCTTTTTCGCTGCCACACCCGCGACGATGGAGTATGGCCCGACGTCTTTGGTCACCACCGCCGACGTGCCGATTACTGCACCATTGCCGACGGTCACACCAGGCATCAGCACCGCGTTATGGCCAATCCACACATCGTTACCGACCGTGACGTGATGCTCACGCCGCCAGTCAAAGAAATCCTGATCGTCTTCACCGAGTCCGTACGCCGAACTGCGGTAAGTAAAATGGTGCTGCGCCACACGCTGATAAGTCGGATGATTGCCGGGATTGATCCGCACATAGGTGGCGATTGACACAAATTTGCCGATCGTCGCGTAGAAGATCTGATTGTTTCCGGCGGTGTAGGAGTAATCACCGATCTGCGTTTCTTCGATGATCGCGTTATCTGCAATATGCACATACTGTCCGAGCTGCGATCCGTTCAGCTCGACCTGCTGACCGATTTTAGGCTGGGCGTAATTTTGTTCATCAGCCAGTGAAAAGGGAGAAATAATGTCTGTCATAGGATCCTTCATCGCGAAGTTACGGGATAAACGGGCACACTGACCGGTAATGAAAGGACAGCCAGAAGATGCTGTAAAGTTTCCTGCAATGCGCCATCGTTGTTTAGCAGATGGCAGCCGGCGGGCAGCGCGCTGGCATATTCTCTGGCGCGCTGAAGACGACAGGCAATTTGCGCCGCGTCTTCGCGCCCGCGCTGCGAAAGGCGCGAGGCCAGCACATCGTCTGAGACCTGTAAACACACCGGCAGCAGGCGCTGACCATAACGCTGACGGGCTTTTTCCAGATGCGCGCGCGAGCCGTTCATGACCACATGACAGCCCAGTTGCATCCAGTGGTCTATCTCAATGCCCACGCCATACCGGCACTGATGCGCGTGCCATTCCAGCGCGAACAACCCCTGCTGGCGACGCTGAAGAAATTCGGCTTCACTCAGCGCAATATGGTTTTCCGAACCGGCGTCTGCGGGGCGCGTAATATAACGATGTGCCACGGTGACGCTGGCCGGTAAATGCTGGCGCAGGGCGTCGAGCAGACTGTCCTTTCCCGCACCCGAAGCGCCCATCAGATAGAGTAAACGACTCATTTTTTCTCCCTTGCTGAGTAAGAATCCGGCCTGCTGCCTCCCCTGCGAAGGGGGAGGAGCAGAACTCTCCTCCCCTCAGAACACCTGAATGCCCTGACGCCAGACGTTTTGCACGTAGTGATGATCGCCATGTGCCCGTGCCAGCACCAGATCAGCGCGCTTGCCTTCTGCGATTTCACCACGATCCTGCAATCCGAGCGCTTTGGCCGGATTACGCGTCACCAGCTTCACCGCCTGCGGCAGGCTGAAAGCGTTATTGTCGTCAGTTGCAATGCGGAAGACCGCATCGAGCAGGCTGGCGGGATAGTAATCGGAAGAGAGAATATCCAGCAGGCCGAGCGAGGCCAGATGGTGCGCCGCGACGTTGCCGGAATGCGACCCGCCGCGCACGATATTCGGTGCGCCCATCAGCACCTGCAAACCGTTGGCGTGCGATGCACGCGCGGCTTCTTCAGTGGTCGGGAATTCGGCGATCACGCTGCCGAGTGCCAGTGATTCTTCAACATGCGCGGCAGTCGCATCGTCATGGCTGGCCAGCGAAATATTGCGCTCGCGGCAGTGTGCGGCAATCGCTTCACGGTTTGGCTGCGCCCAGCGGCGCGAGAGGGCTATTTGCTCTTCCTGATAGTCGTCCATCTGCTCGTCGTTAAGGTTGTACTTGCCCTGATAATACTCACGATACTTCTGCGGTGTGGCGAACTGGCGCTGGCCGGGCGAATGGTCCATCAGCGAAACCAGTGACAGTATTGACGTATCCATCAGCTTCTCGAACAACGGCAATGTGGTTTCATGTGGCAGTTCGCAACGCAGATGCAGCCGGTGTTCGGCGCGGTTCAGTCCGGCATTCTGGCTGTTGATGATGGCGTCGATCATCTTTTGCAGATTATCCAGACGATGCCCGCCGTCGCGCACATCGCCGACAGCGACGGCGTCCAGTACCGTGGTAATGCCGCTGGCAACCATCAGCGCATCGTGGCTGCTCATGGCAGAATGGGCCGGCCAGTCCACTTTCGGTCGCGGCGTAAAAAATTTATCCAGATTGTCGGTGTGCAGTTCGATTAAACCCGGCAGCAACCAGCCTCCCTGCACATCCAGCGCTTGCGGCAACTGACTGCTGCTGTCTGCGAAGGCGCTGATCACGCCATTTTTCATCTCAAGCGATCCTTCAACAACCTGATCGTCGAGTACCAGTCTGACGTTATTGATGATCATACGGACATCTCCGGCGCCGTTTCCGGGCTCATTTCATACAAACGATCGGCAACACGTTGGCGCACATCTTCATCGTGGAAAATCCCGACTACTGCTGCTCCGCGCGCTTTGGCCTGTTCAATCAGCGTGACCACGGCGGCGCGGTTGGTCGCATCCAGCGAGGCGGTCGGTTCATCGAGCAACAGCACCGGATAATCCACCACAAAGCCGCGGGCGATATTCACGCGCTGCTGTTCGCCGCCGGAAAACGTTGAGGGCGCAAGATGCCACAGGCGTTCCGGCACATTCAGATGGCGCAGCAATGCGCTGGCGCGGGCTTCGCTTTGCGCTTTATCCACACCCAGTTCCAGCAGCGGCTGCATCACCAGATTCAGTGCGCTGATACGTGGGATCACCCGCAGAAACTGGCTGACCCAGCCGACCGTATGGCGGCGAACGGCCAGGATCTCGCGCGCTTCGGCGCTGACCATATCAATCTGCTGACCCTGATGTTCGACCCAAATTTTGCCGCTGTCCGGCAAATAGTTGCCGTATAACGAGCGCAAAAGGGTGGATTTTCCGCTACCGGAATGGCCGTGCAGCACCACGCATTCCCCGGCATCGACCGTCAGGCAAGCGTGGCTGAACACCGGTAATCTGGCGCTATTCTGGTTATGCAGAACGAAAGTTTTACTGAGATTTTCGACCCTGAGCTTCGTCGTCATTTTGGTCACTCTTTCTCTGGAATTAGATTCAGGACAGCACGGAAGAAACCAGCAGCTGCGTATATGGATGATGCGGATCGTCGAGCACGCGGTCGGTTAAACCACTTTCCACCACCTGACCTTGCTTCATCACCAGCAAACGGTGTGCAAGCAGGCGGGCAACGCCGAGGTCATGGGTGACAATCACCACCGCCAGTTGCATTTCCACCACCAGTGTGCGCAGCAGATCCAGCAGACGCGCCTGAACGGACACGTCCAGGCCACCGGTCGGTTCATCCATAAACACCAGACGCGGATGCGTCACCAGATTGCGGGCGATTTGCAGACGTTGCTGCATCCCACCGGAAAACGTGGTCGGCAGGTCATCAATACGTGAAACGGGGATTTCGACATCTTCCAGCCACTGACCGGCTTTCTTGCGGATATCGCCGTAATGACGTTCACCGACCGCCATCAGACGCTCGCCGATATTGCCACCGGCAGAAACCTGGCGGCGCAAGCCGTCCATCGGATGCTGATGCACCACGCCCCAGTCAGTGCGCAGCAGACGGCGGCGGTCACTTTCTGGCATGTCGTACAATGACTGCGCAGTGGTCTGGCCGTTGTTGTAGATGACCTGTCCTTCCTGCGGCGCAAGACGGGCGGAAATCGACTGCAACAGCGTGGTTTTGCCGGAACCGGATTCGCCGACAATACCCAGCACTTCACCGGGATACAGATTGAATGACACATCGCAAAAGCCTTTACCCGGCGCATAAAGATGGGTCAGGTTATTCACCGACAGCAGCGGTTCGGCGGCGAGATTTAACGGAGTGTTCATCAGCGGTTACCCTCGTTTGAAGCCTGTTGCTCAACCTGCTGAGCACAAAAATCAGTGTCGGAGCACACGAACATGCGGTTGCCCTGATCGTCGAGCACCACTTCATCGAGATAGCTGTGGTGCGAGCCGCAAATCGCACAAGGTTCATCCCATTGCTGAACGGTGAACGGATGATCATCGAAATCCAGACTTTCGACTTTGGTGAACGGCGGCAGGGCGTAAATGCGTTTTTCACGTCCGGCACCAAACAGCTGCAATGCGGGCATCATGTTCATTTTCGGGTTATCAAATTTCGGGATCGGCGACGGATCCATCACGTAGCGGTCATTCACTTTCACCGGATAGGCGTAAGTGGTGGCGATATGGCCGAAGCGGGCGATGTCTTCATACAGTTTCACCTGCATCACGCCGTATTCTTCCAGCGCGTGCATTTTGCGGGTTTCGGTTTCACGCGGTTCGATAAAGCGCAGAGGTTCAGGGATCGGCACCTGGAAAATCAGGATCTGATCTTCCTGCAACGGCGTTTCCGGAATGCGGTGACGGGTCTGGATCAGGCTGGCTTCCACGGTTTTCCCGGTCGTTTTCACTCCCGCGACGCTCTGGAAAAATTTGCGGATCGACACGGCATTGGTGGTGTCATCCGCGCCCTGGTCGATCACCTTCAGCACATCTTTTTCGCCGATCACGCTGGCAGTGAGCTGGATCCCGCCGGTGCCCCAGCCGTAAGGCATCGGCATCTCGCGACCGGCGAACGGCACCTGATAACCGGGGATCGCCACGGCTTTGAGGATCCCACGTCGGATCATGCGTTTGGTCTGTTCGTCGAGATAACCGTGGTTGTAGCCGGTGATCGTTTGGGCTGCATTATTGTTCATTGGCGGAGTCCTGTTCTTTCGTGGCGCGCAGGCGTTTTAACAACTCCAGTTCGGCCTGGAAATCGACGTAGTGCGGCAATTTAAGATGCGAGACAAAACCGGCAGCTTCGACGTTATCGGCGTGGGACAAAACGAATTCTTCATCCTGCGCCGGACTGCTGATCTGCTCGTTGTATTCACGGGTTTGCAGTGCGCGATCCACCAGAGACATCGACATCGCTTTGCGTTCGGCGCGACCAAACACCAGCCCGTAGCCACGGGTAAAGTGCGGCGGTTTGTCTTCCGGCGCGACAAAACCGTTCACCATCTCGCATTCGGTCAGCAGGATTTCGCCGATATCAACCGCAAAACCCAGCTCTTCCGGCACGATTTCGACGGTGAGCCAGCCGGTACGGATTTCACCGGCGAACGGGTGATTGCGTCCGTAACCGCGCTGGGTGGAATAACTCAGCGACAGCAGGAAACCTTCGTCACCGCGCACCAGTTGTTGCAGGCGCGCTGCTCGGGAGGCCGGAAACACCGGCGGCGTACGGGTGATATCTTCCGGCTCCGTGCCGTCATCTTCTTCACGAACTGCCAGCTGCTGATTCGTCAGCAAATCAAACACATGGCCGCACTCTTCCGGCTGGGGTTCATCGGCTATGGGTGTGAACGGTGCTTCACCTTCGGCCAGCAGCGCGAAATCCAGCAGGCGGTGGGTGTAATCGTAAGTCGGGCCGAGCACCTGTCCGCCGGGCAAGTCTTTATAAATGGCGGAAATCCGGCGTTCGAGGCGCATCGATTTTGTGTTCAGCGGCTCGCTGGTGGCCAGACGCGGCAAGGTGGTGCGGTAAGCGCGCAGCAGGAAAATGGCTTCAACCAGATCCCCGCCGGACTGCTTAATCGCCAGCGCGGCCAGTTCACGGTCATAAATCCCGCCTTCGCTCATCACACGGTCAACGGCTAAGCCCAGTTGTTGTTCGATCTGGTCACAACCGAGTTCATTTACCCCGGTGTTGCCACGGCGCTCGTGCGCCAGCAACTGGTGAGCGGCGGCAATCGCCTTCTCACCCCCTTTAACGGCGACGTACATCAGCACACCTCCACGCGCGTGGTGCGCGGTATGGCAATCAGTTCTTCGCCGCAGGTGAACATAAAGTCCAGTCCCAGCGGGAAACGGTGAGGGCGGTTGAGCAGATAGTCGCGAACGCAATCAGGCAACAGCGGAGAAAGGGTCCGGCTGTTTTCAATACCCGGCCCGCGCAGACGCAGCGGGGTGCCGCCGGTCAGGCTGTCCAGCTGAACAATCACGCTGGTGGCCAGCTCCGGCGACATTTCATCACCGCAGGGGAAAGCCAGCAGGGTGGCGCTGTCGAGCGCCGGATCGGCCAGCGCAAAACTGACGGCGGACGGGTCATCGGTGAGCACTGCGCCGGTATGAAAGCGCAGGTTTTTACGCAGGATTTCATCGTTGAGCGAGGCGCTCAGCCACAGCGGCGTGTCGTTATCGATAAGTGTCAGCAGCACGCAGGCGCTGGCGGAACCTAAAGCACCGAAACCAGGCATGGCGGGGAGTTGCACGCTGACGCCAGGCTCGCTTAACGCTTTGAGGATACGGCGAAAACTGTACTGCGCATCGGCAACCGGATGTTGAAAACTGGCAACAAGTGACATGAGTTATTCTCCGCGAACCAGAGTAAAGAAATCGACGCGGCTGGAAGCCACCTCGCGGGCGCGTTGCTGGCGGCGTTCCTGTTGCAGCGCAGCCAGAGGCGCTATCACGCGTTTATGCAGCAGTTCATCCATGCCCTGCATTTGCAGCAGGCCGTCAATAACCGCGCACAGTTCGGCGTGCGGTTTATTGCGACCACTGACGTAGCTGTAGCCGTAGACGCCACCGTCTAACTGAATGACGGCGCGGGTGACGGTCATATCGCCCATCACAAAACGTTTGCCGGTTCCGCCCATGCGCCCCTGAAGCTGGGTCAGACCGGTTTCAGCGGCGCGGATGCGCTCAAATTGCGGGGACAAATTCAGCGGCTGCCAGTGGGCGAGCAGCTCATCGGGACGGCTGTGAGCCAGCACCGACATCCAGCGCTGGCGGGTTTGCAGGTGATCCATTCAGTGCTCCATGGTCAGTTCGATCATGTCGGCGCGCGTCAGGCTGACGGAGTATTCCGCCACCGTATCGCTGCCTTCACAAATGTTCAGGGTGCGGACACACAGCAGCGGTGCCTGCGGGACGATTTCGAGTAATTTGCTCTCTTTTGCCAGCGCGCGGCGGGCATTGATGCGGGTGGTGCGGCGGCTGAGCTTTTGCTTAATTTCTTCACGGATAAAATCGTGCAGCGAGCCGTTATGGAAATTTTGCAATGCAGGCCACCAGTCGAGATCGGGCAAATAGTGGTCAATCACACAGACCGGCACGCCGTTAACGCGGCGCAGCGTACGCAGGTGAATAATTGTGTCGCCTTCCTGACGTGACAGCGCCGCCGCGACGTGATCGGTCGCCGGACGCAGCACCGCCAGCAGACGTTCGCTGGTCGGATGGCTGCCCTGATCCAGCAGGTTCTGGCTGAACCGCGCCTGCGAATGCAGCGGATAATCGTAAGGACGCATCAGCACCAGCGTGCCAATGCCCTGCCTGCGTTGCAGCCAGCCGCGATCCACCAGTTCATCCACCGCACGGCGCAGCGTATGGCGATTTACCTGAAAACGTTCGGCAAGTTGTTGTTCCGGCGGCAGATAATCGCCGCAGCGGTAACCGTTACGCAGTTCCTGTTCCAGCTCGGCAGCGATTTGCTGATACACCCTGGCGTGACTGGTCGGATGTCTAGATAAGTTCATCACAATAAATACCTCGCGCAGTAGAAACGGGCAGTAGCAGGGGAAATTTGAAAGCGGTATGAAAGGGTCATGATGCAAACCTCAGTGTGGCGTTGGCATCATCTTGGGCGCGCTAAATGACAATTGGGTGAAGCTCTGGTTGCAGGAAAATGAAGAGTTGGAAGACGTCCCGCAGGAATGAAAGCGGGTGATTTACGGGATGAACAGTACAAATTACACTCTGGTTGTCGGATGTATTTTTAAACATTAATTACAAAAGGACTTTGTATGTCAGAAGCACTCAATCGTGAATTCAATGATTTACCTGTTACGTTAATACCCGAAACACCTGCGCAGAAATGGAGGCGTGAAAATCAAAAAGGAATTGAGGCGATAAATAAATACGTCGAAGAACATGGTTCGTTTTCTGATTATCAGCGTGCATTTTAGAAAAGTGAGGGGAGTGATTTCCCCTCTGAAAGCATTAACGCAAATAATGAATCACCTGATTGCCGCTGCCACGCCAGATAAGCGACGGGTCTTTCAGTTCCTGCACGAACTTCCCGTCGACCAGCACGTTGATTAACGCGGTGACTTCCTGCTGTTCAGCGCTCAGTTCCCCGAGCGTATAACCTGTCCACATCCACACATCTTTGCCAGGGCATTCCGCCTGTACGCGCACTAACAACTGGCGCACCGCCGACAGATTTTGCGGATGCAGCGGATCGCCGCCGGAGAGCGTCAAACCCTGACGCGGGATCACCGTGTTTTGCAGATCGGCGATGATGCGGTCTTCATCTTCCTGCGTAAACGGTTTGCCGGAATCCAGCCGCCAGGTGCTTTTGTTATAGCACCCGCGGCATTCGTGGACGCAGCCGGAAACGAACAGCACGCAGCGTGTTCCCGGCCCGTTCACTACGTCGATTGGATAATATTGATGGAATCTCAAAATATTAACCCAACTGACCGTTACCCAGATGTTTTATCCGGCGCTTCACTTCTTCCTGCTTACCGGCGTTAAATGGACGCGCATCCGGGCTGCCGAGATAACCGCACACGCGGCGGGTGACCGACACGCGGGAAGGCTCGTGATTGCCGCATTTCGGGCAGGTGAAGCCTTTGCTGGTGCATTCGAATTCACCGGTATAGCCGCAGTCGTAGCATTCATCAATTGGCGTGTTGGTACCGTAATACGGCACGCGGGTGTAACTGTAATCCCACACATCTTCCAGCGCTTTCAGGTTGTGCTGCAGGTTTGGGTATTCGCCGTAACAGATGAACCCGCCGTTGCTCAGTGGCGGATACGGTGCTTCGAAATCGAGTTTTTCATACGGATTGACTTTCTTCTCGACGTCAAGATGGAAGCTGTTGGTGTAATAACCTTTATCGGTGACACCGGCCACCAGGCCGAATTCGGCTTTATCCAGACGACAGAAACGGTCGCACAGGTTTTCGCTCGGCGTGCTGTACAGGCTGAAGCCGTAACCCGTTTCGTCTTTCCAGCTGTCGGTGGCGGCTTTCAGGCGGGCGACAATCGCCACGGCTTTTTCGCGTAACTGACTGGCATCGAACACGTGGGTCTGATCGCCGAACAGCGCGTTAATGGTTTCATGCACGCCGATGTAGCCGAGTGAAATCGACGCACGACCATTTTTGAAGATGCCGGAAATGTCGTCGTCGGCTTTCAGACGCACACCGCAGGCGCCTTCCATGTACAGGATCGGCGCAACGCGGGCCTTGATGCCTTCGAGACGCGCAATGCGGGTCATCAGCGCTTTTTTCGCCAGCAATAAACGCTCGTCGAGCAGTGTCCAGAACGCCGCTTCATCGCGTTTGGCCTCCAGCGCGATACGCGGCAGGTTCAGGCTGATCACGCCGATATTGTTGCGGCCTTCGTGGATCATTTCGCCGTTCTCTTCGTAAACGCCCAGGAAACTGCGGCAGCCCATCGGGGTTTTGAAGGAACCGGTGACTTTCACCACCTGATCGTAATTAAGAATGTCCGGATACATGCGCTTGCTGGCGCATTCGAGAGCCAGTTGCTTGATGTCGTAATTGGCATCGCCGGCTTTATGGTTCAGGCCGTCGCGGATGGCAAACACCAGTTTCGGGAACACGGCGGTTTTGCGGTTTTTACCCAGCCCGGCAATGCGGTTACGCAAAATAGACTGCTGGATCAGGCGTGATTCCCACGACGTGCCGAGACCGAAACCGAAGGTAACAAACGGCGTCTGGCCGTTGGCGGTGTGCAGCGTATTGACTTCATATTCCAGCGACTGGAATGCGTCATAACACTCTTTCTCGGTACGGTTACGGGCGAACGCTTCGGCATCGGCAATCTGCCATTCTTCAGCGGTCTGACGATGTTTGTTGAAGCTGGCGGTAACAAACGGCGCCAGCACTTCGTCGATGCGGTTAATGGTGGTGCCGCCGTAAATGTGGCTGGCGACCTGCGCGATAATCTGTGCGGTGACGGCTGTTGCCGTTGAAATCGACTTTGGCGTGTCAATTTCGGCATTGCCCATTTTGAAACCGTGATTCAGCATGCCTTTCAGGTCGATCAACATGCAGTTAAACATCGGGAAGAACGGCGAATAATCCAGATCATGATAGTGAATTTCCCCGCGTTCATGCGCCAGCACCACGTCACGGGGTAAAATATGCTGTTTGGCGTAATGCTTGGCCACAATCCCGGCGAGTAAATCGCGCTGGGTCGGGATAACTTTGCTGTCTTTGTTGGCGTTTTCGTTGAGCAGCGCCATATTGCTTTGCTCAACCAGACCACGGATTTCCTGATTCAGGCGTCCGCGCATTTCGCGTTTCACGTCGCGGTCATGGCGGTATTCAATATAGGCACGCGCCAGTTTCTTGTGCGGCCCCGCCATCAGCTGGTTTTCAACCGCATCCTGAATTTCATGGATATCGACACGCGCCTGATCTTGCAGATTCTCTGCCACAATACGGGCAACCTGCGCGCAATAACCAATGCTGTCGATACCGGCGGCTTCGGCTGCGCGTTGCACCGCGTGTTTGATCAGAACTTCATCGAAAGGGACCTGACAACCATCCCGCTTAATCACGATGGGCTGCATTTTGGTGGATTTTGCGGGTACGGTTTCCTGTCTGTCTGCCTTCACAATGATACTCCTTTTGGGCGGATCCCGCGCCCCACAAGGCTTACAGGCCGGTTGTGTGGCATTTGCGGAAAACCGCTATATATTGGGTTGGGTGTGTACTATACACACTAGATGTAGGATCTACGCGAGCGTTAATTCTCATTTTATTGACCTGAAACAAAGAATTTTTTCGGCGGAGGAATTGATGACCAAATGTAAATTCTGGCCTGAATTTTGCCTGTTGTTTTATAAGGGGATGCATACAAAATAAACGGGTCAGCCACGACTGTGACCGACCCGACAGAAGGGGAAATTCAGACTATCCGGCGAGTTGCCAGAGACATTCGTACGGACGAAGCGTGCCGGAAATGGCAGGTGAGGCGTAATTACTCAGCAGCGTGTTGCCATCTAATTCTGCCAGCGTAAGTGTCTGCTCCTGCCCGCTCAGGTTTGCCACCACGCGCAAGGTTTTGCCTGACGCCTGACGGGTATAACACCACAACTGCGGATGTTCCGGCAGCAAATCCTGATAATCGCCATCGGTCAGAACCGGCAGCGTTTTGCGCAGGCGGATCAGTTGCTGATACAGATAAAACACCGAGTCTTTATCCGCCAGTGCCTGTTCGGTATTGATGTCCTGCGCGTTGTGGCTGACGGAAATCCACGGCGTGCCGGAAGTAAATCCGGCCTGTTCCCCGGCATTCCACTGCATCGGCGTACGCGAGTTGTCCCGTGATTTCCTCGCCATAATGCGCAACAGTTCTTCGTTGCTGCGCCCGTCAGTTTTCAGTTCGGCAAACATATTCAGGCTTTCCACATCGCGATATTGTTCGAGATGTTCAAAGCCCGGATTGGTCATGCCGATTTCCTCGCCCTGATAAATATACGGCGTACCCTGCAGGCCGTGCAGCACCATTGCCAGCATTTTGGCTGACGTCGTGCGCAGCGCGCCTTCATCGCCAAAGCGCGACACAATGCGCGGCTGATCGTGATTACACCAGAACAGCGCATTCCAGGCGTGACCGTGCATTCCCTGCTGCCACTCGCGGAAAATCTGCTTGAGCTGCACGAAATCCGGCGGTGCATCGGCCCATTTTTCACCGTTCGGATAATCGACTTTCAGGTGATGGAAGTTAAAGGTCATCGACAGTTCGCTGCCGTCATTGGCGGCGTAGCGGCGACAATGCTCCAGCTTTGTTGAAGACATTTCGCCGACGGTCATCAGCCCCAGCGGCTTAAATACGTCACGGCTGAATTCCTGTAAGAACTCATGAATACGCGGACCGTCAGTGTAAAAGCGCCGGCCATCACCGGCATCGTCGGTCGGGAAATCCTGTTGTTTCGACACCAGATTGATCACGTCCAGACGCAGCCCGTCGACGCCCTTATCCGCCCAGAACTGGCAGACTTTTTTCAGCGCCTCGCGCACCGGCGGGTATTCCCAGTTCAGATCGGCCTGCTCGGTGGCGAACAGATGCAGGTAATACTGGCCGCTGGTTTCGTGCCATTGCCAGGCACCGCCACCGAATTTGGATCGCCAGTTATTCGGCGGTCCGCCCTCCGTTGCGCCGTCACGCCAGATATAGAAAGGCCGGAACGGGCTGCCCGCATCCTGCGACTGGCGGAACCACTCGTGATGCGTCGAGGTATGATTAAACACCATATCCATCACGATGCGGATCCCACGCTGATGCGCTTCTGCAGTCAGCCGTTCAAAGTCTTCGAGCGTGCCGTAAGCCGGGTCAATCTCGCAGTAATCGGCCACGTCGTAGCCGTTATCAATCTGCGGCGACAGGTACAGCGGTGTCAGCCATATCGCATCAACGCCAAGGGTTTTCAGGTAATCCAGACGCTGTGTGATGCCGTTGATATCACCGGTGCCGCTGCCCGTGGTGTCCTGAAAACTCTTGGGATAAATCTGGTAAATCACGCCGTTTTTCCACCACGGCAATTCGCTGTTCATTCCATTTTCCTTCTTGAATGTCTTACACCACTGCAAGTTCACCCCGGCGGGCTTTCCGCTGATAAACCAGCACGGTCAGGATAATCGGCACCACGATCGCCACCAGCATGGCCAGTGCGTAAATACTCCAGAACTGCGGTTTGATGGACAAAATACCCGGTAAGCCGCCGACGCCGATGCCGTTGGCCGTGACGTGGAACAGGCCGCAAATCAGGCCGGCACCGGCCGAGCCAATCATTGCGCACAGCATCGGGAAGCGGTATTTCAGGTTGATGCCGTACATCGCCGGTTCGGTTACGCCGAGGAACGCGGATATCGCTGCGGGCACGGAGATCTCGCGCTCATTATGTTTGCGGCTGACGATAATCACGCCGACGACCGCAGCGGCTTGCGCAATATTGGACAGGGCGATCAGCGGCCACACCGGGGTTCCGCCGGTGCTTTGCACCATCTGCATGTCGATGGCAAGGGTGGTCTGATGCACGCCGGTGATGACCAGTGGCGCATAGAGGAAACCAAACAGCGCGGCACCGATGGGTGCGAGGCTGCCGGTCATGATGAATTTCACCGCGAAAGCCACGCCGTCGCCCACCATGCGGCCAAACGGCCCGATCAGCGTGTGCGCCAGGAATACGGCAATAATCAGCGAGCTGACGGGCACAATCACCAGATACAGATAATTAGGCACGATGCGTTTCAGGCCATTTTCGATCATCGCCAGCGCCATACCGGCGAGAACGGAAGGAATGACCTGCGCCTGATAACCGACCTTTTCGATGGTGAACCAGCCGAAATTCCACACTTCAGGGATTTGCTGCCCGAGGTTGTAGGAGTTCATCAGTTGCGGCGATACCAGCGTTATGCCAAGCACAATCCCGAGGATTTCGGTGCCGCCCATTTTTCTGACCGTCGACCAGCACACCGCCACCGGCAGGAACATAAACACGGCTTCGCCAAGCAGCCAGAGGAAGTCGTAAATGGATTGCCACAGCGGGTGCATCTGCGCCAGCGTCTGGCCGCCGCTCATCGGAATTTCGCCGATAACATTGCGGAAACCGAGAATTAAACCGCCGCTGATCAGCGCCGGTAACAGCGGGAAAAAGATTTCCGCAAAGTGAGAAATGCTGCGCTCAAACCAGCTCATATTCTGGCGGGCGGCAACTTTTGCCTGTTCTTTTCCGGCCGCACTTTTACCGGTGCTGGCGATCAGAACTTTGTAGTAATCATCCACTTCCGGCCCGATAACCACCTGGAACTGACCGGCGTTGGTGAAGCAGCCTTTGACCATCGGCAGGGCTTCGAGACCTTTTGGGTCGGCTTTGGACGGGTCATTGAGGACAAAACGAAGACGCGTAATGCAGTGAGTCACCATCGCGATATTGTCGCTGCCGCCAACGAGGGCGATCAGCTGATCAACATCCTGTTGCTTAACTTTGCTCATGAGAAGTGGCCTGTGATTTTGCGTAAGAGTGTAGGGTACGGTTCAAGCATAGCGAAGGCAGTGGGAACTTGTCCGGGAACGTTCCCGGTTTTGCCGGGACGATCACAAAGTTTTTACTTTTTAGAAAGGCAAAGGTCAGAAAGGCGGGGGATTCAGAAAGCAAGCTTTCCGGGGATAATCAGCTGCCGCACCGTGGTGGAACCGCTGAGCTGCGCCAGTAATTGTTTGGCCGCTGCTTCGCCGCCCGCGCCATAGCCGAGTTCTACTGAATACGATTCCGGGAACAGGAAATGCAGCAGCGGGTTGTTGCCGATACCGCATACCTGCACGCCACGGATTTGCTGTTGTTGCAGGTATTTTTGTGCGCCGATGGCAATGGTGTCGGACGCGCAGACGACGGCCTGAATATTATTTTTCAGCAACTGCGGGATCAGGTCGAAGCCGCTCTGATAGGTCAGTTCGCCCAGCGCAATGTGCGGTGTCAGGCCATGCTCTTTACAAAAAGTCCGAAAGGCCGCGCTGCGGCGCTGGCCGGTGGTGGTGTCCTGCGGCGAAACACCGATAAAGCCAATCTCCCGTATGTTCTGCGCCAGCAGTTTTTGCATCAGCAACTGCACCGCACCCGCATCGTCATAACACACCGAAGATAGCCCCGGCATATCGCGTGCCAGCACCACCATTTTATCCTGCCAGGGCGTCAGCATTTGGGCTGAAAGTCCGGTGAAACCAAACAGCACAATGCCATCGATATTGCGCTGTTTCAGCACCTGCAAATGCTCTTTCACGCGCTCTGCGCTGAACTGACTTTCCAGCACAATCGGGTCATACCCTTGCTGATAAAACAGCGGCAACATGGCGCGTACGGCCAGATTTTCCGAAGGAGAGTCGAGACGCGACACGATAATCGCCACAATTTTGTCGCTGAACCCGCGCATGGCCCGCGCCGATTTCGACGGACTGAAATGCTGTTGTTCGATCACCTGCAACACCCGTTCGCGGGTTTGCGGGCTGACGTTGCCTTCGTTATTCAAAACGCGGGAAACCGTGGATTTTCCGACACCGCTCAGGCGGGCAATATCATTAATGGTCAGGCGATTTTGCTGGGTCATGTTTTAAGGTGAATGAGGGTCAGGTTTAAAATTGGTTGTAGTTAACCGGCGTATACTGCGCTCGCCGGAGATGATGTACGCGTCATCCCGTGCCGTTACCCTAACGGATTTTTATACCCGATGCGTATGAATTTCCAAACCGTTCCTTACCGGAGGTGAAAACCCATGGAACCCGACCCCAATTCTGTAGGTCCGTTGTGATCCGGTAAGCACCCGCATTTTTGCTGCTGCTTGCCGTGACTTTACCTGGCAGGCAGTGGCGCACGTCTTTTCGTTCGCCCTGTTTTTAACAACCCTTTTGCCATGCTCATGGCGGCTTCGCTGTGGGCGCAACAAAGGTGCGAATGATGTTCAAAAATTTCACTTCCCGGCTGCTCAGTGCGCTCAGCCGTAATTTACCGCGCCGCTTAGTCCGCCGCGATCCGATGCTGGAAAACGTATCTGCCCGTGCAGTGCAGGCCATCCCTGCCGCTATGTCGGCGCATTGTCAGGCCTGTGCCCGCGCCACCGAAGACCAGCTTTACCTGCAATTTGCCAGTCATCCGGAAGGGCTGACTGCGCAGGAAGCCGATGCAATTCGCGAAGTTTCCGGCCTGAATCAGACCGGCGATCAGCAACCGGCACCCTGGTGGCTGCATCTGTGGCACTGCTACCGCAATCCGTTCAATCTGCTGCTGACCGTGCTCGGGCTGGTGTCTTACGCCACCGACGATTTAACGGCAGCGCTGGTGATTGGCGCGATGGTGTTTATTTCTACTTTCATGCATTTCATTCAGGAGGCGCGTTCCAATAAAGCCGCCGATGCGCTGAAAGCGATGGTCAGCAACACCGCGACCGTGCTGCGCAGTGACGCGCAAACCGGACGCAGCGAAACAGTGGAAATCCCGATCAGCCAACTGGTGCCGGGTGACCTGATCAAATTGTCAGCGGGCGATATGATCCCGGCAGACCTGCGCATTCTTTCGGCCAAGGACTTGTTTATCAGCCAGGCGGCGCTGACCGGTGAATCCCTGCCGGTGGAAAAACACGCCTGCGAGAAAAAACCGGTTGCGGCTGATCCGCTTGAACTGAACACCCTGTGTTTTATGGGCACCAACGTGGTGAGCGGCACGGCGATTGCGATGGTGATCGCCACCGGCAGCAAAACCTGGTTCGGTCAGCTTGCCGAACGTGTGGTACAGGAAGATACACAGCCAAACGCGTTCCAGGCCGGGATCAGCAAAGTCAGCTGGCTGCTGATCCGCTTTATGATGGTAATGACACCTGTGGTGCTGGTGATCAACGGTTACACCAAAGGCGACTGGTGGGAAGCCGCACTGTTTGCGCTCTCCGTGGCGGTCGGGTTGACGCCGGAAATGCTGCCGATGATTGTGACTTCCACGCTGGCCAAAGGCGCGGTAAAACTCTCCCGCCAGAAGGTGATCGTCAAACGTCTGGATGCGATACAGAACTTCGGCGCAATGGATATCCTCTGCACGGATAAAACCGGCACGCTGACGCAGGATAAAATCGTGCTCGAGCGCCACACTGATGTGCTGGGCGTGACCAGTGATGAGGTGCTGCATCTGGCGTGGCTGAACAGCCATTATCAAACCGGCCTGAAAAACCTGCTGGATGTTGCGGTGCTGGAAGCAGGCGATGCCGGTCCGGCGCATAACTCGCTGAAAGTGGATGAAATTCCGTTTGATTTCGACCGTCGCCGTATGTCTGTCGTCGTCGCCGAAAACGACCAGAATCACCGCCTGATTTGCAAAGGCGCGCTGGAAGAAATGCTGTCGATTTGTACGCTGGTGCAGCTCAACGGTGAGATTGTGCCGCTGACCGATGTGCTGCTCGGGCGCATTCGCCGCATTACTGACGATCTCAATCAGCAGGGGCTGCGCGTGGTAGCCGTGGCGCATAAAGTGATGCCATCGCGCACGCAGGGCTACGGCGTGACCGATGAATCCAGCCTGATCCTGGCCGGGTATATCGCATTCCTCGATCCGCCAAAAGAAAGCACCGCACCGGCGCTGGATGCACTGCAACGCAAAGGCGTGACGGTGAAAATCCTCACCGGCGACAATCCGCTGGTGGCGCGTAAAGTCTGCAAAGATGTCGGATTACAGGCCGATAACGTCGTGATCGGCAGCGATATCGATGCGCTTGACGATGTGCAACTGCTGAACGTCGCCCGCGAAACCACGGTATTTGCCAAACTGACACCGATGCACAAAGAACGCATTGTGCGCGTACTGCGCGGCGAAGGGCATGTGGTTGGATTTATGGGCGACGGCATCAACGACGCGCCTGCGCTGCGTGCGGCGGACATTGGGATTTCCGTGGATTCTGCGGTGGATATCGCCAAAGAAGCGGCCGATATTATTCTGCTGGAAAAAAGCCTGATGGTGCTGGAGCAGGGCGTGACGGAAGGGCGCAGAACTTTCGCCAACATGCTGAAATACATCAAAATGACTGCCAGTTCCAACTTTGGTAACGTGTTCAGCGTGCTGGTCGCCAGCGCCTTTTTGCCGTTCCTGCCAATGTTGCCGCTGCATCTGCTGATTCAGAACCTGATTTACGATGTGTCTCAGGTGGCGATCCCGTTTGATAACGTGGATGAAGAGCAACTGGCGAAACCGCAGCGCTGGAACGCCGGGGATATTGGCCGCTTTATGGTGTTCTTCGGACCGATCAGTTCCGTCTTCGACATTCTGACTTTCAGCCTGATGTGGTGGGTGTTTAAAGCCAATACGGTGGAGGCGCAGACGTTGTTCCAGTCCGGCTGGTTCATTGAAGGGCTGCTGTCGCAGACGCTGATTGTGCACATGATCCGCACCCGCAAAGTGCCGTTTATTCAGAGCCGCGCGTCCTGGCCGCTGTGCATCATGACGCTGATGGTGGTGATCACCGGTATTTCACTGATCTACTCGCCGGTTGCCGGATTCCTGCAATTGCAGGCATTGCCGCTGAGCTACTTCCCGTGGCTGATCGCGATTCTGGCGGGCTACATGGTGCTGACGCAGTGCGTGAAAGGCTGGTTCGTGCGCCGTTACGGCTGGCAGTAATCTTTAAAATTCTATCCTGAATGCTAAAAAGCGCGACCGGTGAAGCGGCCGTGCTTTGCATTAATCAGTTCGAAATATTACGACTGTGCGTTGTTCTTGCGATCGTTACGACGGTTCACCCAGGTGTTAATCAGCAAGGTGATGATCAGAATCGACGCAATCACGCCCAGCGAAATACCGACCGGAATGTGGAACACGTCGAGCAGCAGCATTTTGATACCGATGAAAATCAGGATCACCGCCAGACCGTATTTCAGCATCGAGAAACGTTCTGCCACGCCCGCCAGCAGGAAGTACATCGCGCGCAGGCCGAGGATCGCAAACAGGTTAGAGGTCAGGACGATGAACGGGTCGGTGGTTACCGCAAAGATAGCCGGAATACTGTCGACCGCGAAAATCACGTCGCTCAGTTCCACCATAATCAGCACCAGCAACAACGGAGTAGCGAACAAAATACCGTTACGGCGCACAAAGAACTTCTCACCCTGCAACTCATCGGTCATGCGCATTTTGCTGCGCAGCCAGCGGATCATCGGCTTCTCGCCAACCTCACCGTCTTCTTCTTTCGCCAGCGCCATCTTGATACCGGTGAACAGCAGGAAGGCGCCGAACACGTACAAAATCCAGCTAAATTGCCCCACCAGCCAGCTACCGGCGAAAATCATGCCGGTACGCAGGACGATGGCGCCGAGCACGCCGTAGACCAGTACGCGGCGTTGCAGGCTGGCAGGAATAGAGAAGTAACTGAACAGGATCAGCCAGACGAAGACGTTATCCACCGCCAGCGCTTTTTCCAGCAGATAGCCGGTCAGGAACATGGTGGCCTTGGCGTCGGCCACTTCACGGCCAAACTCGCCGTTGAGATACCACCAGAAGCCGAAGTTGAACAGCAACGACAGGCCTATCCACACCAGCGACCACATCGCGGCACTTTTCATACTCATGGTTTGCGCGCCTTTTCGACCCTGCAACAGCAGGTCGAACGCGAGCATAATTATCACTACCACGGCAAAGGAGCCCCACAACATCGGGTTGCCTACGGAGTTCATCATTGCGATATCCTCGAAAAAACATCAAAAAAAAAACGGCCAGCGTCGGAAGACGTTAGCCGCTCATTTTTTGAGCTGTGAGCAAACCTCGCCTTCCGGCAAGGTCTCACTTACAAAGATAAGTATTCATCTTGTGAATGCTTATCTTTGCCCCGGTAACCGGGTGGCTGAGACGGCGCTGCATGAGCGCGGGTCCAGACACCGTAATGACGATTATCCGACGAAGAAGTTACTCCCCTTTGCAGTTCGCAAATTAATGCAAAATGTGTCCGATGTCAAACATTCAGAAACATTATGGAGCATTAACCCGCCAGTGCCTGACGTTTGCCGAGTGCGCCGACGAAGGCCAGCAGCAGGCTACGGCTGAGGGGTGTTTCGCTAAGTTGCTGAGCCTGATGCGCAAAATCTATCGTATCGTCTTCGGCGATAGAGCCCAGCCATGACAGATATGTTTTCATTACCGCCAGACTGAATTCCGGATGGAACTGCGTGCTGATGGCATTCGGGCCGTAGCGCAGGATCTGATGCGGATCGTGCCGCGTTTTCGCCAGCACCGTCGCTGTCGCAGGCGGCGTAATGACGGTTTGCAGGTGGATCAGATTGGCCGCGAACTGTGCGGGAAGCTGCGACACCAGCGGATCAAGATGCCCGTCCGGCGTCAGCGTCACCTCGTGCGTACCGACTTCAATGCCTTGCGGATGGTAATCCACCTCGCCACCCAGCGCGTATGCCATCAGCTGATGACCGTAGCAGGCACCAAACATGGGTAATTCCTGCAACATGCCCAGCCGCACCCAGTCCGCCGCTTCTTCGCTCCACGCCAGATGCTCGGTGACCATGCTGCGCGAACCGGTAATTATCGCACCGCAATAGTTTTCCGGCGGCAGCGGGCGTTCACCCGCCTGCAAATCCACAATCACCACCTGCTGCGCGTCGATATCGCCCTGACGGATAAACATCTGCGGAAAGTTATCGTGCGCACGGCGGATAGGTTCCGGCGCGTGGCCGGTCTGTAAAATCAACAGCGATTTCTGGCTGGGTGCAATCATCTGTTACTCCCGATTTTTACTTAATATTAAGGCTGGTTATCGGCCGGGAATACCACGCCGGTCTGACGACGGATTTCCGTCAGCACTTTGGCCGTGATACGCGAGACTTCCAGCCCGGGGTGCGCGACAAACTGGCTGTCGACCAGAATCGCAAAAGTTTCTGCTTCATACAGCATGGTGTTGATGTGCTGGGGCTGCGTCAGATCCAGCTTCTGGCTGCCGCGTGGCGTCAGGCTGAGCGTCTGGCATTCAGACAGCTTTTCCATCTGCAAGGTGCCGTCTTCGCCCTGGATCTCACTGGGTAACAGGGAGTCGCTGATTTTGGAATGGTTGATAACCACTTCGAAATCATCCGCATAAGACAAGATCACCGTGCCCTGACCGTCAACGCCGCTTTCCAGCAGGGTTGCCGTGGCTTTCACCGATTCCGGTTCGCCAAACAACGAAATAGCACTCGCCAGACAGTAATAACCGATATCCATGATCGAGCCATTGGAAAACGCCGGGTTAAAGGTATTCGGGTTTTCACCGGCCAGATAGCGCGGATAACGTGAGGAATACTGGCAGTAATTCAGAATGGCCTTACGCAGTTTACCGATGCGGTTCAGCGCGCCTTTCATGTGCAGGAAGTTGGGCAGATACGCGGTTTTAAACGCCTCGAACAGCACCACGTTGTTTTCTTTTGCGCAGGCGATCAGGCTTTCCGCTTCACGCAGATTGGAAGCCAGCGGCTTTTCGCAAATCACGTGCTTTTTATTGCTGAGGAACAACAGCGACTGCGGGTAATGCAGGGAGTTCGGGCTGGCAATATAGACCGCATCAATCAGATCAGAGGCGGCCATTGCTTCAAGGGAATCAAAGTAATGTTCAACCGGATAAT
The DNA here is from genome assembly GCF_003263525.1 of Rahnella sp. NRRL B-41462. Lineage (NCBI taxonomy): Bacteria > Pseudomonadati > Pseudomonadota > Gammaproteobacteria > Enterobacterales > Yersiniaceae > Rahnella > Rahnella sp. NRRL B-41462. The sequence goes on from NZ_JYDF01000029.1 coordinate 65,191, forward strand.
CCTCGCCGAGCTTTTTAGCGCCTTCCAGCGTGCGGGAATAAATCGCGGTCAGCTTCATTTTACCGCTCTCGTGGGCGGCATCAATAAAACGCTGGGTGATCCAGTTGGTGCCCACAACGCCAATACGAATCATGAGAAATCCCTATAGTTAATTATTATTGATACAACTTACCGAATATTTCCAGATGCGTCAGATACATGCGCGTGTCGAATTCTAACTGATGATAGTCGGGCGTCATATGACAGCACAGGCTGTAGAATGCTTTGTTGTGTTCTTTTTCTTTCAGGTGCGCGAGTTCATGCACCACGATCATTTTCAGAAACGCTTCCGGCGCGCTTTTAAACACCGTTGCCACGCGGATTTCCGCTTTGGCTTTCAGCTTGCCGCCCTGAATACGGGATATTGCCGTATGCAGCCCCAGCGCGTGCTTCATCACGTGGATTTTATTGTCGTAAGCCACTTTGCTTAACGGCGATGAACTGCGCAAAAACTGATTTTTCAGGTCCAGCGTATACTGATAGAGCGATTTGTCAGTGGTCAGCTCGTGCGGTTCGGGATATCGCGTCAGCAAGACTTTACCTAAACGTTCCTGGTCGATTAACTGACGCACCTGAGCCTGAAGCGACTCCGGATAGCCTTGCAGATAGGTCAATTCAGGCATAACTGTTTGCTTTATCTCTTATTGCCGGGGAAAAGATGCCGAAACGGGGTGCGGGGTTTTTACCACGATCGCGTCGATCCGGCAGATAAACCCCTTTTTAACTGAAAAAACGTTTTACTGATAGACCAAATTAAGGGATAAACAGCGCAAATTGAATATGAGGAGGGCCAATGAGCCAATTTGAAACCGAAACCGGTGGTCAGTTATTGCAACTGCGTCTGGAACGTTATCCGCTGGAAGAAGCGGCAACGCAGTTACAGGCATGGGAAGCGGCCGATGAATATCTGCTGCAAAACCTGAACACCGACGCGCTCAACGGCCGTCCGCTGCTGATTTTCAACGATGCTTTCGGCACGCTGGCCTGCTCCTTGCAGCCGCACAACCCGACCAGCGTCAACGACTCCTTCATGAGTCAGCTGGCGATGCGCCACAACCTGCGCCTTAACGGTTTTGACGAAGACAGCGTGGCGGCGCAAAGCAGCCTGGTGCCGTTGCCGATCAATCCGGGTCTGGTGATCATCAAAGTGCCAAAAACGCTGGCGCTGCTGGAACAACAACTGCTGGCGCTGCGTGAAGTGGTGACGCCGGACACGCAGATTATCGCCGGCGCGAAAGCCCGTGATATTCACACGTCAACGTTGCAACTGTTCGAGAAAATCCTCGGACCGACCAAAACCAGTCTGGCGTGGAAAAAAGCCCGTCTGATCCATTGTGAAGCCACCTTGCCTGCGCAAACCGCAGAGCCGGTGATTTCTGAGTGGGCGCTGGATGACAGTGAATTCCGTATTTCCAACCACGCGAACGTGTTCTCACGCGGCGGTCTGGATGTCGGCGCTCGCTTTTTCATGCAACATCTGCCGGAAGGCATTGAAGGGCGCATGGCGGATCTGGGCTGTGGTAACGGTGTGATCGGCATGACCGCACTGGCGCTGAACCCGGATGCGGAAATGCTGTTCGTCGATGAATCTTATATGGCGGTAGAATCGAGCCGTATTAACGTCGAAAACAATTTGCCGCAGGATGTCAGCCGCTGTCATTTCGAAGTGAACAACATGCTGGCCGGTGTCGAGCGCGAAACACTGCAGGCCGTGCTGTGTAACCCGCCGTTCCATCAGGGCACGGTCATCAGCGATGACACCGCGTGGCGCATGTTCTGCGATGCCAAACGCTGCCTGCAAACCGGCGGCGAGCTGCGTATCGTCGCAACCGTCATCTGGATTACTACCAGAAGCTGCGTCGCCTGTTCGGCAACTGCACGACGATCGCCACCAATCAGAAATTCGTGATTTTACGTGCCGTGAAAACAGCTGCACATCATTGATAGCTGAATTAGTCTGAAGTGCTGAAATGAAAAAGCCGCTTATCGCGGCTTTTTTTTCGTCTGTCGGTTTCTGAAATAGTTTTCTAAATTTTCAGCGCCAGCCGCGTGCCCTGATCGATAGCGCGGCGGGCGTCGAGTTCGACGGCCACGTCTGCGCCGCCAATCAGATGTACGGTTTGACCGGCCGCCTGTAACGGCTGATACAGCGCGCGCTGCGGTTCCTGTCCGGCGCAGATAATCACGTTATCCACTTCCAGACATACCGGTTCACCGTTCATTATCAGGTGCAGCCCCGCGTCGTCGATGCGTTCATAGCTGACACCACTTTGCATTTTCACGCCACGCTGCAACAGGCTGGTGCGGTGGATCCAGCCAGTGGTTTTCCCCAATCCTGCGCCGACTTTGGTGGTTTTGCGTTGCAGCAGAACGATATCCCGCGCGGCAGGTTCGGGCTGTGGCCCAAGTGGTGCCAGACCGCCACGGTGCGTCAGGCTCTGGTCGATCCCCCATTCGTGGCTGAAAGCCTGAGTGCTGAGGCTCGATGACGGGCCGGTGTGGATCAGGTATTCGGCGGTATCAAAACCAATGCCGCCCGCGCCAATAATGGCGACGCGCTGTCCGACCGGTTTTTTATCCCGCAGTACGTCGAGATAGGTCAGCACGCTCGGATGATCAATGCCCGCAATATCCGGCAGGCGCGGTGAAATACCGCAGGCGAGGATCACTTCGTCATAACCCGTTAACTGGCTGGCGCTGACGGTTTCGCCCAGGCGCAGCGTTACGCCCAGTAATGTCAGCTGGCGCGAGTAGTAACGCAGCGTCTGATAAAACTCTTCTTTGCCGGGGATCTGTTTGGCGACATTAAATTGCCCGCCGATTTCATTGTGTGCATCAAATAATGTGACGCGATGCCCGCGGCTGGCGGCGGTAGTGGCAAACGCCAGCCCGGCTGGCCCCGAGCCGACAACGGCCAGATGTTTGGTGATTTCCGCACGGGTAACCGGTAACTGTGTTTCACGGCAGGCGCGCGGATTGACCAGACAGGAAGTGACTTCACCGGCGAATATCTGATCCAGACAGGCCTGATTACAGCCGATGCAGGTGTTGATTTCATCAGCACGTCCCTGCGCGGCTTTTTCGACAAACGCAGGATCGGCAAGAAACGGGCGCGCCATTGACACCATATCCGCACAACCTTCGGCGAGAATTTTCTCCGCCACGTCAGGGTCGTTAATGCGGTTGGTGGTAATCAGCGGAATGCCCACTTTGCCCATCAGTTTTTGCGTCACCCAGATGAACGCCGCGCGGGGCACCATGGTGGCTATGGTCGGAATGCGCGCTTCATGCCAGCCAATACCGGTGTTGATAATGCTCGCGCCTGCCTGTTCGATGCGCTGCGCCAGCATTTCGACTTCATTCCAGTCCGAGCCTTCTTCGACCAGATCCAGCATGGATAAGCGATAAATGATGATGAATTCCCGGCCACAGGTTTCGCGCACGCGGCGCACGGCTTCGGTGGCAAACCGCATGCGGTTATCGGCAGAACCACCCCAGTTGTCCGTGCGCTGATTGGTGCGCGCGGTGAGGAACTGGTTTATCAGATAGCCTTCGGAGCCCATGATTTCCACGCCGTCATAACCCGACTCTTTGGCAAGCTGCGCGCAGCGGGCGAAATCCGCCAGTGTGGAGTCGATTTCTGCCTCGCTGAGGGCGTGAGGTGTAAAGCGGTTGATCGGCGCCTGAAGCGCTGAAGGCGCGACGGGGTGGGGCTGATAACTGTAACGACCGGCGTGAAGGATCTGCAGGGCAATTTTGCCGCCAGCGGCATGCACCGCGTCAGTCACCACGCGGTGATGCGTGATGTGTTCCTGTTCAGCGAGAATTGAACCGCCCTGATAAACCACGCCCTGCGTGTTAGGGGAAATGCCGCCGGTGACAATCAGCCCGACGCCTGCGGCGGCACGTTCTGCATAAAAGGCCGCCAGACGTTCCGGCCCGTCCTCCCGTTCTTCCAGCCCGGTGTGCATGGAACCCATCAGCACGCGATTTTTCAGTTGGGTAAAACCTAAATCCAGCGGCGCCAGCAGGTGCGGATAAAAAAGCGAAGCGCGTTCAGTCATGGAATTCTCTTAAGTGGTCGGAGGAGATGAATTCAATTTAGCTGCTGGCAGAACAATTGGAAAGTCAGTGTGTAATGACTGTGATATGTATCACTCTGAGGAATTCGCTGAGCGTTAATTAACTATTACGCTTCTTATTACTCGCGGTTTATTAATTGGCAGAGGTGACTTTTGTCGCCGGAAAACAGCACAAGATAGCAGATGAAATACCTATTTCTTTGTTTTTACACACAATGGTCTTATTGCAGGTTGTTTATTTTTAACATTTTTTTCAGAGATTGTGGTCGTTAGGATTATTTTTAGAAAACCATATCGAATCGATTCAGTTCGGGTTAGAGCTGGACTAGGCTGGGGTTGCTTCACCCTAAAAATTCAATTCTAACCTGGATATATACTATGAATCTTATTGACCATACAGCCTGCCGCCCGTTCACCGAAGCCGGGCATTTGTCCCAGATTGCAGCCTATTATGAAGAGGGTCGTAACGTCATGTGGATGATGCTCAGGTCTTATCCACGTCCCTGTTTTAATCAGGAGCTTATCGAAGACATTATGACGCTGATGTATGCCGCGAAGGCATCCGGTCTGCGTTTTGATTTTTGGGTCACCGGTTCTTTGGTGCCCAATATGTATAATGTCGGCGGTGATCTGAGCTTCTTTGTTGATTCCATCGTCAATAATAAACGCGAAGCGTTACGTGCTTACGCCAGAGCCTGCGTGGATTGCGTTCACGCTGCCGCGCGTGGTTTTGACGTAGGCGCGATCAGTTTATCGATGATAGAAGGCACGGCACTGGGCGGCGGCTTTGAAGCCGCACTGGCACACCATTACGTGCTGGCGCAGAACACCGCCCGGATGGGGTTCCCTGAAATCGCATTTAACCTTTTCCCGGGAATGGGCGGTTATTCGCTGGTATCACGCAAAGCGGGGATGAAGCTGGCGGAGGAACTGATTTCCACCGGGGAGTCGCATACCGCCGAATGGTTTGAAAGCCGCGGGCTGGTGGACGTGTTATTCCAGCCGGGGGAAGCATTCACCGCCACGCGAACGTTCATGGATGTTTTGCGACCAAAGCTCAACGGCATCCGGGCGATGATCCGCGCACGTCAGCGTGTGCTGCAATTATCACGTTCAGAACTGATGGATATTACGGAGGATTGGGTGGATGCAGCGTTTACGCTGGAGGAGAAAGACCTGAGTTATATGGAGCGTCTGGTCATGCTGCAAAACCGGCATACGGCGTCATTGCGTAAAACCGGCTAGCAGCAGGCAGAAGCAGCCCGTCACTGGCGCTATTTCTGTTTTGCTTTATGTTTAAAAACATTGGGTGAAGCAATCATTTTTTCCTCAAGCCAGTGCTCCAGTTCATTTGCTGGCATTGGCTTGGCATATAAAAATCCCTGTTTGCTGTCCACACCGATTTCGTCAATCAGCTTCTCTTCTTCCGCCGTTTCCACACCTTCCGCGACCACTGTCAGTTGCAGCGTTTTGGCCACCGCCACAATCGCCCGTACCAGCGCCTGAGACACCGGATTGTCATTGATTCCACGAATAAAGCTTTGATCCAGCTTGATGCAGTCGAGGGGGATTCTCGCCAGTTGTGACAGCGAAGAATAACCGGTGCCGAAATCATCCAGATGTACCTGTGCGCCCAGTTTATGCAACTGGTTAATCATGGTGATCGCTGCACCTTCGTCTTCCACCAGGCAACTTTCTGTCAGTTCGAAATCCAGCAGGCAGCCTTTCATGCCGGCATTTTTCATGGCATCCGACAGCGTCGTGATGAATGCACTATTGTTAAGCTGTCTGCCGGAGAGGTTTACCGCCACCCGCAAATTCAGCCCTTTTTTCTGCCATTCCGTCGCCTGACGGGTGGCGGTTTCGATCACCCATTTACCGACTGGCGTGATGAGACCGGATTCTTCGGCATAGGGAATAAAGCTCTGAGGTTGGATCAGACCGCGTTCCGGCGAATTCCAGCGCAGCAGTGCCTCCACGCTTTGCACGGTACCGTAAAGCGATACTTTCGGCTGATAGTGTAAGACCAGCTGATCTTTCTCAGACAAGGCTTTGCGTAAATGTGTATCTAACCACATGTATTCAGAGGCTTTCTCATTCATCTCTGGTGAGAAAACACAGTGTACATTTTTGCCCTTTTCCTTGGCTGCATACATGGCAGTATCGGCGTTTTGCAACAGTATATCGCCGTCGGTACCGTGTTCCGGGCAAATCGCGATACCTGCTGAACAGCCGGTATACACTTCAATCAGCCCGATGCGGAATGGCAAACTGAGCCTGCGCAAAACGCGCTGACTCAGCGCTTCCAGCGCTTTTATTTCAGCATTCGTGCTGAGAATAATGAATTCATCCCCGCCGAGCCGCGCCAGTTTATCGTTGGGCGACAGGCAATCCTGAATGGCATCAGACACCGCGCGCAGCAGGTGATCACCAAACATATGTCCGTAGGCGTCGTTAACTTTTTTGAAGTTATCCAGATCCAGATAAATCAGCCCGACGTTGTTTTCACCACGCTCGATAAGTGCTCGGGCAAGGGACTCCTGCAAGGCATTACGGTTAGCGAAACCGGTGACCAGATCAGTATTTGCCAGCACGCGCAAACGCTCCTGCGCCTTGCGTTCGTCAGTGATGTCAGAGCCGGAGCAAATCAGATATTTTTGCTGTTTGCCGCTGCCGCTGTGGACGAATTTATTGCGAAACAGGAACAGGCGCTGGCCTTTGACGGTGTTGATCCAGCGTTCCACTTCATAAGATTGCTGATGCTGGAAAAAACCATTGATATTCTGACGTGAGGCCAGGCCTTCTTCCATCGACATAAAAAGGTCATAGGCGCTGCGTCCGATAACATCTTCTTCGCGCAGGCCGGTATATTCCTCGCTCAGACGGTTAAAACGATGGATTTTGCCTTCCTGATCGATAATCACGATCACGGAGTTGGCTTCAGAAACCACCTGCTCAGCAAAGGTCAGACCGACTTCAAGGTCATGGGCGACAGACTCAGTGTCCTGATAGGCGGAGGCCGTACCGGCCCAGGCTTTACTGTCGATTTTTCGCCCGACAAGATACAAACGCGCAGGGGATCCGAATAGCGTGATATCCAGGGTAAAACTCGAGGTGATCCCGGTGAGTTGCCTTATTTTCCCTGCCTGCCACTGCGTCAGAGAGATAGCAATATTGACGACGCCTTTCTCTGCGGATAACTCCAGGGCATTGCTGTCTGAACCCAGTCGCCAATATGGGCGTGGTGTACCAAAGTGCAGGTACAGGAGGGAAGCATCTTGAGAGTCGACCATGAATGTTTCTCCGCAAAGAACGCTATACGCCGCCAGTGTGGCGACGGGCGACAGTCAGCACAGACGGAGCTTACTCTGTTCAGCACATTCGCCACGTTCCGTAAAAAAACGGACAAGGGCGGAATGGCGTAACACATTGAATTTAAGGTTAGCCACTGCCAGTTATATATCCAGTTACCGGACAGAAATTACTGCTCAGAACAGGCGGTCTCCGTTACCGGAATACCGCCTGAGAGAGAAGGTTTTTGATTCTCTTCCGGGCCTGATGTCAGGCCCGGAAAGTTATTTCAGCAGGAAACTGGTTTGTTTCACATCCTGAGAATCTAACCCCACGAATACATTGAACTTTCCAGGCTCTGAAGCCCATTTCAATTTATCGTTGTAGAAGCGTAAATCTTTTTCGGTGATCGTAAAGGTAACAACTTTCTCTTCGCCCGGCTGCAGGTTGATTTTCTCAAAATTCTTCAACTCTTTAACCGGACGACTGATCGATGCCGTGACATCCTGCAGGTACATCTGGACGATCGTCGCACCGCTGACTTTGCCGGTGTTTTTCACCGTCACGCTGGCGGTGAGCGGGTGTCCGGCATCCATCGTGGTGGATGACAAACTCACGTCAGACACACCGAAGCTGGTGTAGCTCAGGCCATAACCGAACGGGAACAGCGGGCCGTTGGTGATATCAAAATAACGGGTGGTGTATTTATCTGGATGCTGAGGATTAAACGGACGGCCGGTATTGAGCACGCTATTGTACAAAGGAATTTGCCCGACTGAGCGTGGGAAGGTCATCGGCAGTTTGCCTGATGGATTGTAGTCTCCAAACAGAACGTCGGCAATCGCATGTCCGCCTTCGGTGCCGCTGAACCAGGTTTCCAGCATGGCATCAGAAATTTCGTTTTCCCACGACAGGGTCAGCGGACGGCCATTCATTAACACGACAACCAGCGGTTTACCGGTGGCTTTCAATGCCTTGAGCAGGTCACGCTGGCTTTGCGGAATGTTAATTTCGGAACGGCTGGACGCTTCGTGCGCCATGCCTTGTGCTTCGCCGACTACGGCGACCACAACGTCAGCTTTTTCTGCTGTTTTCACCGCTTCGTCGATCATATCCTGCGGTTTGCGTGGATCGTTGATCACCTGTTTCTCGTAAGAGTTCAGGAAATCGACCAGAGCCTGATCGTTGGTGACGTTGGCACCGCGGGCATAGAGGATAGTGCCTTTATCACCGAGCACATCTTTCATCCCCTGCAACACAGTGACTGCCTGCGCTGCCTTACCGGCTGCCGACCAACTGCCCATCACATCACGCTTGCTGTCAGCCAGCGCGCCAACGACGGCAATCGTACCTTTTTTGTTTAACGGTAACGTTTGATTGTTATTTTTCAACAGCACCAGCGAGGTCCGTGCCACTTCGCGCGCCTCCTGGCGATGCAGACGGCTTTCGGCGTTGGTGTCAGCCGGATCGCTCGACTGCGGGCCTAAATGACGATATTCATCAACAAACAGCCCCATATCCCATTTCGCGGCCAGAACATCGCGAACGGCGCGGTCAATGTCTTTCTGGCTCACCATGCCGTCGGCAAGTAACCCTTTCAGGTACTTACCGTACATATTGTCAGCCATGTCCATATCGACACCGGCTTTCAGCGCCATCGCGGCCGCCTGACGATCGTCTTCGGCTACGCCATGTTTGACCAGCCCGCCAATGGCGCCGTGGTCGCTGACAGTCAGGCCCTTGAACTGCCAGTCATCGCGCAGAATATCTTTCAGCAGCCAGGTATTCGAGGTGGCAGGAATACCGTTAACGCTGTTCAGTGCCACCATCACACCGCCGGCACCCGCATCGACTGCCGCTTTATAAGGTGGCATGTAATCGTTGAACATGCGGGTCAGGCTCATGTCCACAGTGTTGTATTCGCGGCCGCCTTCGACAGCACCGTACAACGCATAGTGTTTGACGTTTGCCATGACGGCGTCAGGGGCAGACGGGTCTTTGCCCTGATAACCGGTAACCATTTCATGCGCGAGGCGCGAGGTCAGATAGGTATCTTCGCCGAAACCTTCAGAAACACGGCCCCAGCGCGGATCACGGGTGATATCGACCATCGGTGAGAACGTCATGTTCAGGCCATCAGCTGCCGTTTCCTGGGCTGAAATACGTGCGCTGGTCGCCACCGCCTGCATATCCCAGCTCGCCGCCAGACCGAGGCTGATAGGGAAAATCGTGCGCTGCCCATGCACCACGTCATAGGCATAAAACGGAGGAATTTTCAGGCGGCTGTACTGCACCTGATCCTGCATACGGCGGATATCGGGCTTAGTTACCGTGTTAAACACGCCACCGACTTTACCGGCGCGGATGTCAGCCATGATGGCTTCTTTTTGGTACTCAGGCCCCACAGTGACCAGATTCAGCTGACCGATTTTTTCATCAAGGGTCATTTTTTTCATCAAATCGGCAATGAACGCGTTGCGCTCTTTCACCTGATCCTGAGGAATGCCCGTTGTTTCAACGGCGAGAGAAGAAGCAGAACTTACCAGTAACACTAACGCGCCAAGCATGTGATGCGTATTCATCGGAATTCCTTCAACCATAAGCAGGGGAGCCAAATCAGAGAAAATTCAGCAGCCTGAAGCAAACAAAGCAATGATCATTCTAAGAAAAGTATAGAGTGAGAATCTAATACGTCCCTTCAACTATTAGCAATGAATAGTTTAGACGCCAGCACAATATCTTTTTACCTTTCGGTACATCCCGCAATTTACAGGTAATCAGAATGATAGATACAAAAAGACATTCGATGCGTCACGCAAATTTTTATATTTAGGATTACATGACATCCGGCTGAACAAATAATCATCAGAAGTAACACGGGGGGAAAGCGCGGGATAACAAAAAGGGCAGAACATGCGGTTCTGCCCTTTAATAATCTGGAATATCCGCTAAGGAAATCGGATTAATAGTAGTAAGACATATCGGTCGGGGTTTTGCTCATGACATCAAAGAAAACGTCTTTGGTGTTTGCCCAGAATTGCGCGACGGCAACGGCGTTGTAGCTCATGCCCATCAGGCTCATGACAAAGAAACAGGTCACGGTGAGGCCGATACCACTGCAAACGAATGCCATGGTATTGCGGCTGGACTGGCGACAAACAATATTAAGCTGACTGGTGCAGAACATCAAAAAAGCGCTCAGCAATTCCCAGCGCATCATTAAAATCCCGGCAGTTAATGTACCCATCGATAAAATCCTTACTTACTACAGCCACTTGCACGAAGCCAAAATCAGCCGGAAGGCTGCTACGACGGGCGGGCAATGGGCTTTACAGAAGAAATGGTGAATTACAATTATGTGATGACGGTCACATTATATCACCGGATTTTATTTTTGAGTAAAAAATGTTCGCTAATAAAAAATAGGCATAACACATCAACTTATTTTGACGATGTGTTATGAAAAGCGGAGAAATCGTGATGTATTTTGAAGAGATAATTACGCGCCGTAACCCATCACTTGTAACAGGTGCTGAGCCTGCTGCACCGCTTCCTGCCGGTGCGCAACCCCCAGCTTCTGATACAGATTACGGATATGGGTTTTGATGGTCGTTGATGCAACGTCCAGCTCACCGGCAATCTGGTCATTACTGTAGCCGGAGTAAATCAGCCCCAGAACCTGCCACTCGCGCTGCGTCAGCGGACTGGTACGGATCAGTTCCGGCACTTGCGGATGGGTCAGCAGTTTGTTCACAAAGCCTTCGTCGAAATGCGCAAACTTGTGACGGTGATGCTGGTTAATTTCGCGCAAAATCTGCTGGGCGCGGCGCTGTTCCAGTTCCGGTAGCAGATTAAGCTGGATCAACTGGCGCAGTTGTTGCGCCATCATTTCCCCTTCGATGACGAAATGACTGACAAAACCGGTACGGTTCGCCAGCGCCAGCGCTTCGATCAATGCTTTTTGGGCGTCACTTTTGCGCCCGGTTTGCCAGTAAAGTAAGTTACTCAGCAGCAAATTGCGGTTCAGATCGCTGGTCAGGCGCAGCTGCCGTGCATTCTGATTCAGTTCATCGAGCACCACTTCAGCTTCATCAAACTGTTCCAGCAAAATCTGTACGCGGGCAATATTTCGCCACTGACCTTGCTGGAAATGGTTATCTGCCATATCCGGTTTACGCGCCTGTTGCAGCCACTGGCGTGCAGCGTTTTTATCGCCAATCATCTGCCAGTAAATCACCCGCGGCTTATCGGTATTGGTCAGCCAGTCAATGTGATACTGACCGGTTTTCAGCAATGCTTCACAGCGTTGTAAATGATGATGGGCGTTGTCGAGCTGACCGCGTGCCAGCGAACATTTCGCCAGCATCGCCAGGCATTGCAACTGCTGTTGCGGCTGGAAATTGCTCAGCACATTAAGCCCTTCACGCGCAGCTTCTTCTGCATCATCGAGCCGCGACCATGACCACAGCAGCTGGGAACGTAAACGCAATAAAAATTCGTGCATCGGCAACTGTTCAAGATGCTGTTCGCGCACCAGTTCAAAAGCGCGATCCTGCATCTCAAACGCGGCCTGCAAAAAGCCCTGAGCAATCAGAATTTCACTCTGTTGCAGCAGCGCCCATAAGGCGTAGTGATAGGCTTCATAACGGCGGGCGATTTGCTCGGTCTGCTGCATCAGCGGCAGTGCGCGGGTGAGATCCCCTTTGCAGTGCTGGATTTCACCGGTCACGGACGTGGCCACAATGCGGCTGTAATAGCTTTCATAAGGCAGATAGCGCAGCGCCTCAGTGGCCAGTTTTTCCGCCTCATCCTGACGTCCGTCGTTGATAGCCACCTGTGCCCGCAGGGCATCAAACTCGGCCGCCAGTGCCTGTTCCATCACAATATTATGCTGTTTCATTTCGCTTTCAGCGCGGGCCAGCAACACCTCGACTTCAGCATAACGGTGCTGACTTTGTGCGAGCCATGCCTGCAACAACACCAGTTTAGGATTCTGAATCAGCCGGTCATAAGGCAGAGCGGCAAGACATTCTTCCAGCAACGCCAGCTCGCTTTGATTAAACAGGGCCCAGGCATGTTGCAGCAGAATATCGCGCAGCAGATTGGTGTCTTCGGCACCCAGCGCATGATGAATGGCTTCGGCCGGAAAACCTTGTGCCAGCCAGCCTTCGGCGGCAGCGCGATGAATGGCTGGCAGCTCAGATGCCAGTTCCCACTGACAACGCTGACGCAGGAATGTGGCAAACAGCGGGTGGAAGTTAAACCATTCGCCGCTGTCATCCATACGGTTGATGAATAATCCCTGACGTTCCAGTTCTTCCAGCCGTTGCTGACCATTTTCGCTGCCGGTCAGGCGCACAATCAGCGCATCGTTCATTGAGCGCAACAGCGAGCAGCGCAGGAGAAAATCACGCGTCGGGGCATCAACGCGATCCAGCACTTCATCCACCAGATATTCAGAAAGATGGCTGGCATTCAGCCCGGCCAGTTTGCGTGCGGACTGCTGCGTCGAATGCTGTGAAGGGTGAGAAGACTGCCGCGCCGATAACGCAATCAGTTGCAAGGCGGTGGCCCAGCCCGCGACTTCGTCGCACAACCGGCTGCTGTCTGCCTGATCAATCGGGTCTTTCAGCCGGTTGTCGAAAAATTGCTGTGTTTCCGGATGCGTAAAGGCCAGATGCGTGGCGTTGAGTTCCAGCAGTTGATCCCGCACACGCATATTGGCGATGCCCAGCGGTGGCAGGGTGCGTGAAAGCACCACCAGTGACAGGTTTTCCGGCTGATGGCGCAGGAAAAAACGCATCCCTTCATGAATGGCGTCATTAGAAATCAGATGGTAATCGTCGATCACCAGCAGCAGCGGGCTGTGCCAGTCGGAAAGCTCCACAAAAAGCTGGGCAAACAGCGCAGGTAAACTGGCGTACTGATGCTTGAGACTCAGCGCTTCGCTTTTGATGCAATGCCCGCCGCAGGCCTGCTGTACAGCAGCAATCAGATAGCTGGCAAAGCGCTCCGGCTGATTGTCGCTTTCATCAAGAGAATACCAGCCCAGATCGCTTTTACCTGCAGCCCAGTGCGCCACCAGCGTCGTTTTCCCATAACCCGCCGGACTGGCGACCAGGGTCAGACGATAATTTGGCGCAGTCGAGAGCTTCGTCAGCAGACGTTCCCGAACCACTGTATTTTGCTGCCGCACCGGGCGGCTCAATTTTGAAGGGATCAGCATTTTTTTCGATTCTTTTGACAGAAGGACAGAGGGGACGTTATTTATTTCACAGCGTGTAATTAATCACTTTTTCTAAAGTCCTCCTTTGAAACATTGATTGCAAGAATGTTACGTTTTTACATGCCGTTAAGTTGCTCTGCATCACACTTCTTAATACAAATTTTCAGGCATCTGCCCTGAACCTCCGTCTCCTCCGGCTACGCCCCGTTTCTCCTCCCTGCCTAATCTTTTACGGGAGGATGCCGCTCACCGACATACGCGTCAGCATAGTGATAATCAACACCAGACTTTCCCTACAAATTTCCGGATAAAGAGGCATGTGATGCAGGTGACTTTAGATAAGACGCAGTTTTTAGCCGCGCTGAAACGCCAGTGGCAAGGGTTCGGTTTGCAGCAGGCACAGGATATGACACCGCACCAGTGGTGGCAGGCCACCAGTGCCGCATTATCTGAACAACTGAGCGCGCAACCGGCACCGGCGGCGGCGAAACAGCCGCAACGGCACGTTAACTATATTTCGATGGAATTCCTGATCGGGCGCCTGACCGCGAATAATCTGATCAATCTCGGCTGGTACGACACGGTCAGTCAGGCGCTGAAAGAGCAGGGTGTCGAGCTGGCCGACGTACTGGAGCAGGAAACCGATCCGGCGCTGGGCAATGGCGGATTAGGCCGTCTGGCTGCCTGTTTCCTCGATTCCATGGCGACCGTCGGGCAACCGGCCACCGGCTACGGTCTGAACTATCAGTACGGTCTTTTCCGCCAGTCGTTCAGCGAAGGCAAACAACAGGAAGCGCCGGATAACTGGCATCGCGAATGCTATCCGTGGTTCAGCCACAACAGCTCATTGTCCGTCGATGTGGCGTTTGGTGGCAAACTGACAAAAAACGAAAAGGGCGCTGAACAGTGGCATCCGGCGTTTACCCTGCGCGGTGAAGCCTGGGATCTGCCGGTGGTCGGGTACAAAAATGGCGTTACCCAGCCGCTGCGTCTGTGGCAGGCCACTGACGTGCATCCGTTCGATCTGACGCTGTTCAATGACGGTGAATTTCTTAAAGCCGAGCAAAAAGGCATTGATGCGGCAAAACTCACCAAAGTGCTGTATCCGAATGACAATCACGACGCTGGTAAACGCCTGCGCCTGATGCAGCAGTATTTCCAGTGCGCCTGCTCGGTGGCCGATATCCTGCGCCGCCATCACTTCCTTGGCCGTAAAATTGAGGATTTACCGAAATTTGAAGTCATTCAGCTCAATGACACGCACCCGACCATTGCCATTCCTGAACTGTTGCGTATTTTGCTCGACGAACACCAGCTTGAATGGGACGCCGCCTGGGCGATCACCCGCCAGACGTTCGCGTACACCAACCACACGCTGATG
This sequence comes from Rahnella sp. NRRL B-41462, assembly GCF_003263525.1. Taxonomy (NCBI): domain Bacteria; kingdom Pseudomonadati; phylum Pseudomonadota; class Gammaproteobacteria; order Enterobacterales; family Yersiniaceae; genus Rahnella; species Rahnella sp. NRRL B-41462. Next base: position 80,210 of record NZ_JYDF01000029.1, read on the forward strand.
CCGGAAGCGCTGGAGTGCTGGGATGAAAAACTGGTGCGCAGCCTGCTGCCGCGCCATTTCTCGCTGATCAAAGCCATCAACGCCCGCTTCAAAAAAGTGGTCGAAAAACAGTGGCCGGGTGACAAAGCCGTCTGGGAAAAACTGTCTGTCCATCAGAACAAACAAGTACGGATGGCAAATCTGTGCGTGGTCAGTGGTTTTGCGGTGAACGGCGTGGCGGCGTTGCATTCCGAACTGGTGGTCAAAGACTTGTTCCCGGAATATCACCTGTTATGGCCGAATAAATTCCACAACGTGACCAACGGCATCACACCGCGCCGCTGGCTGAAACAGTGTAACCCGGCGCTGTCATCGCTGATTGATGACACCCTGAAAACCGAATGGGTGAATGACCTGGACGCGCTGAAAGGGCTGGAAAGTTCTGCGGATAATAAAAAATTCCGTCAGCGTTATCAGGCCATTAAGCGTGAGAACAAAATCAAACTGGCGCATTACGTGAAACAGGTGATGGGGCTGACCCTCAACCCTGATGCCATTTTCGACGTACAGATCAAACGTCTGCATGAATACAAACGCCAGCATCTGAATCTGCTGCACATTTTGTCGTTGTACCGTCAGTTGCGCGATAACCCGGAAATGGATCTGGTGCCGCGTGTGTTCCTGTTCGGCGCGAAAGCGGCACCGGGTTATTACCTGGCGAAAAACATCATCTATGCCATCAACAAAGTCGCGGAAAAAGTGAATAACGATCCGCTGGTGCGTGACCGCATCAAAGTGGTGTTTATTCCGGATTACCGCGTGTCCGTGGCTGAACTGATGATCCCGGCGGCTGATGTTTCCGAGCAAATTTCTACCGCTGGTAAAGAAGCTTCCGGCACCGGCAACATGAAACTGGCACTGAACGGCGCGCTGACCGTCGGCACACTCGACGGCGCGAACGTTGAGATTGCTGAAGAGGTCGGGGAAGACAATATCTTCATCTTTGGTAACACCGTCGATCAGGTCAAAGCCTTGCAGGCGAAGGGCTACGATCCGCTTAAAATTCGCAAGAAAGACAAGCACCTGGATAAGATCCTCAAAGAACTGGAAAACGGCTTCTTCAGCAATGGCGACAAACAGGCCTTCAGCCTGATGCTCGACAGTTTGCTGGGCGGCGGCGACCCGTATCTGGTGCTGGCTGACTTTGCCGATTACTGCGCGGCACAGCAAAAAGTCGACGCGTTGTATCGCGACCAGGACGAGTGGACCCGTAAAACTATCCTCAACACGGCCCGCGTAGGGATGTTCAGTTCCGACCGCTCGATCCGCGATTATCAGCAACGGATCTGGCAGGCGAAGCGATAAGGAGCCCGCATGGAGAACAAAGCACTGGAGCAGGCCGCCAGGGAGGCGGGGATTGCTTCTGGTTTTATTAATGCGCACGGCAAACAACAGGCAATCGCTTCCGAGACCAAGCGTGAACTGTTATCGGCGATGGGCTGGGTGGCGGGCAGCCGCCGCCCGGTTGCCACGCCGGTGCCGTCGGTCAAAGTGTTTGTCACCGGCAGCCGTCTGGCATTGCCGGTCGGCGGTGAAGGCGAATATGCCTGGACTCTGAAACTGGAAAGCGGCGTGACCCAAAAGGGGCGGATCAGCGGCAAAATGACGCTGGCACTCCCGGGTAAAATTCCTGCCGGTTATCACCAGCTGACGTTGACGCAGGATGCGCAACAGTGGGAGTGCCGGGTCATTGTCGCGCCGAAACGCTGTTACGAACCGGATGCGCTGCTGGCCGGTAAAAAACTGTGGGGCGCCTGCGTGCAGCTTTATACATTGCGCTCGGAAAATAACTGGGGCATCGGTGATTTTGGCGATCTCAATCTGATGCTGAAAAACGTCGCCGAACGCGGCGGCGCGTTTGTCGGGCTCAATCCGATCCACGCGCTGTATCCGGCGAATCCGGTGGCCGCCAGCCCTTACAGTCCGTCATCCCGCCGCTGGCTAAACGTGATTTATATCGACGTCGGCGCGGTAGATGATTTCCGGCAGAGCGATGCGGCGCAACAGTGGTGGCATCAGCCGCTGACGCAGCAACGTTTGCAGGCGGTGCGCGCCAATGACTGGGTGGATTACGCCAGCGTTATGCCGCTGAAATTAGAAGGATTACGGCTGGCTTACGCGCATTTTCAGGGACGTAAGGCGCAGGATCCGCAGGTGAAATCCCTGCGCAACTTCGTCAAACAGGGCGGTGAAAGCCTGTATCTGCAGGCTGCGTTTGATGCGCTTTACGAGCATCTGGCGAAAGAAAGTGATGTGGCACTTGGCTGGAACCGCTGGCCTGAAAAATATCATGATGCCCGTGGCCCGGCCGTGCGGGCGTTCTGCGAACAACATGCGCAGGATGTGGAGTTTTATCTGTGGCTGCAATGGCTGGCGGAAACCCAGTTTACGCAGTGTTATCACACCAGCCAGCGGCACGAGATGCCGATGGGGCTTTACCGTGATCTGGCGGTCGGCGTGGTGGCAGGCGGATCCGAAACCTGGGGTGACGGCGAACTGTATTGCCTGAAAGCTTCGGTGGGTGCACCGCCGGATATTCTCGGCCCGCTCGGTCAGAACTGGGATCTGCGCCCGATGGATCCGCATGTGATGGTGAGGCGCGGCTATCAGCCTTTTATCGATCTTCTGCGTTCCAACATGACCAGTTGCGGCGCGTTGCGCATCGATCATGTGATGGCGTTACTGCGCCTGTGGTGGATCCCGGCGGGTGAAACGGCGGATAAAGGTGCGTACGTGCAATATCCGGTGGATGATCTGCTGGCCATTTTAGCCCTGGAAAGCCAGCGTCACCGTTGCATGGTGATCGGCGAAGATCTGGGCACCGTACCGGTCGAGATCGTCAGCAAACTGCGCGAAAGCGGCGTGTATTCCTACAAAGTGCTGTATTTCGAGCGCGACGAGGAAAACAACTTCCGCGCACCGCAGTCCTATCCGGTTCAGGCGATGGCCACGATTACTACGCACGACCTGCCGACGCTGCGCGGCTACTGGCAAAGCGACGATCTGGCGCTGGGAAAATCCCTCGGTTTGTACCGCGACGAGGCTGTTTTACAGGAGCTGTACGCCGACCGCGCCCGCGCACGTCAGGGGTTGCTTGATGGTCTGCATCATTACGGCTGCATCCCGAAGAAAACCGGGCATAAAGCCGCACTGATGGAAATGACGCCAATACTCAACCGTGGTCTGCAACGTTACGTTGCTGACAGTGCCTGTGCCTTGCTCGGCCTGCAACCGGAAGACTGGCTGGACATGGGCGCACCGGTTAACGTGCCCGGTACCAGCGATGAATATCCGAACTGGCGCCGTAAGCTCTCCCATACGCTCGAAGAGATGTTTGCCGACGAGCAGGTGAATAAGCTGATTAAAGACCTCGATAAACGCCGCCGGAAAGTATCGGTGAGCTGAAGCTGAAAGGAAGGAAGTGAAAAGGGGTTCTGCCTTAGGGCAGGCCCCCTTAATAAGATGGTCACCCCCACCCTGTGAGCGGTACGCTGACAGGGTGTTTTTCTTTCTGAAGGGGATCATCATGCAAAACGTTACGCTCATCGGTATTGACCTCGGCAAGCAT